>JAPUJD010000305.1 GCA_027296385.1 Acidobacteriota bacterium
CTTCCTTCTCCTCGCGGTCACCTGGGTCGGCCTCTACCTCGCCCGCCGTGTGACCGAGCCCATCGAGGCCCTGGCGGAGGGCACGCGCCGGGTCTCGAGCGGCGAGCTCGATTACCGCGTGGACATCGACGCGGGAGACGAGCTCGGAGTGCTGGTCGACTCGTTCAACGCCATGACCGCGGCGCTCGAGGAATCGACCCAGAACCTGACCAGCGTCAACCGGCAACTAGCAGAGGAAAGGGCGGTGATCAACGCGGTGCTGCAGAGTACCGCGGCCGGCGTCATCGCGGTCGACGAGCACGCCACCGTTCTGGCCTTCAACGGGGCCGCTCTCAAGATGTTGCACCAGTACGACACCGAAGTCCGTGATCGACCGATCACCGAGGTCTGGGGAGATGCCGAGCGCAGCAAGCTCGCGGCGTTCTTCGACGAGGCTGCCGACCGGGACGCTCGGCTGGTGCGCAGTGTGCGACTGATGCTCGGCGGTGATTGGAAGACCTTCGAGGCCCAGGTCACGCCTCTGCGCCACCGGGAAGGTCAGCTGCGCGGGCACGTCATGGTTCTCGAGGATCTGACCGAGCTCATTCATGCCCAGCAGCGCGCTGCCTGGAACGACGCCGCACGGCGCATCGCGCACGAGATCAAGAACCCGTTGACACCGATCAAGCTGGCGGCCGAGCGCCTCCGGCGACGGTACCGACATGGAGATCCGGACCTCGGCAAGTCGCTCGAGGCCGCGGTAGAGATCATCGTCCGCGAAGTCGGCCAGATGCAGAGCATGGTGGACGAGTTCTCCCGTTTCGCCCGCATGCGGCGGCCGCAGCCGGCCCAGGTCGATCTCGAACGACTGGTCGATGAGACGCTGCGTCTCTATGACGGGCTCAAGGAGGGGGTGACGGTCGGCGGCGGGGTCGAGCCCGAAGCCTCGTCGGCGTGGCTCGACGGTGAGCAGGTCAAGCAGGTCCTGATCAATCTGATCGACAACGCGGTGGAGGCCATCGAACCGCCGGGCGACGTCAGGGTGTCGGTCGAGCGCAACAACGGCGTCTTGAGGATCCGGGTTGCCGACACCGGCCGCGGCATCCCGCCGGAGACGCGAGAGAAGCTCTTCCTACCCCACTTCTCGACCAAGGGTCGCGGCACCGGGCTCGGGCTCTCGATCGTGCGCCGCATCATCGCCGAGCACCACGGCACCATCCGGGTCTCGGACAACCACCCCGTCGGCACCGTCTTCACGGTCGACATCCCGCAGAGCTGAAGCTCCAGCCCGAACTCAGTCGCTGCCGAGCTTCAAGTAGTGGGGATCGCTCAGCCGATCGAGCGCCGGGATGTCGATCCAGGTCAATAGCGCGAGAACCCCCACGAGGACGACCACCACCGCGATCAGCCCCCTCTCCTCGAACAGTTTTTCGGGCCTCTGTGCCGTCGAGTCCGGCTTCAGCCCGACGTGCAGATAGGCCGCGAAGAGCGCTGAGAAGATCGGCAGGGAGAGCAGGTACTCGATGCGGTACTTGATGAGAAAAACGGCGAGGAAGAACGCCGCCTGCTGGGCGTAGAGGAAGACCGAGAGCAGGAGCTTGACGTCGGAGTAGGTCCGGAACGACCGGCGATACAGACGGAGGTTCTCGAGGTCCCCGTCAGCCCTGGCCAAGCGGTACTCGGCCAGACGCTTGACCGCCATCAGGAAGGCACCGCCCATCCAGTAAGCCAGAAGCAGACTGCTCGGCGGGAGAGTGGACGGAGACACCATGGCCCAGCCGAGGGTCAAGCGGATCGGGTTGTTGACGGCCTCGCTGAGCACGTCGAGGTAGGCCCTGTCCTTGGTCCGAACCGGTGCCACGTTGTAGAGGATTCCGCTCGCGAGGAAGGCCAGGGTGCAGTAGAGGAACAGGAGCGAGACCTGACTCGCGGCCAGCAGTGCCAGCGCCGCCAGCGCCAGGTACTCCGCCGCCACGACCGCCGGCGACAGCCGCTTGGCCACCGCCGGGCGCGCCGACTTGCTCGGATGATGCCTGTCGGACCGCGCGTCCAGCCACTCGTTGACGACGTAGTTAGCCGACGCGGCCAGACAAGCTGAGACCAGGCCGACGAGGAATCGCTCGAGGACGGCTCGCGGCTCCGCCGGCTGCGAGACGAAGGCCAGCACCACCCCCGGGAGGATGAAAACGTGCTTGACCCAATGGTCTGGGCGCGCCATCGCCACGTAGTCGCGCCACGTTCCGGCCGGCCGCCCGTCGCTTCCCGAGCTCATTTCTGATTCCATCCACCGCTATCCACGCCGCCCGCCCACACTCTCGCCGTATGCCATTCTCCGAGAATAACCCGCCGGCCCTATAATCCCGTCCATGGCTCCGCGAGACAAGATCCAGGCCGACGTGGCAGCGGCGCTCAAGGCCCGCGACACGGCTCGCGTGTCGACACTTCGCCTGCTGATCTCGGCCCTCGACAACGAGCGCATCGCCCGCGGCAGAGAGGTCGACGAGGCCGGATTCATGAGGCTCGTCCAGAAGGCGATCAAGCAGCGCAAGGAGGCCGCCGAGCTCTACGACAAAGGCAGCCGAAGCGAGCTGGCCGACAAGGAGCGCACAGAGGCCGAGATCCTCGCCGCCTACTTACCCCCGCCGATCGACGAGGAGGAGATCCGGGCTGCCGTCGTGGAGTTCATCGACGGCGAAGGCCTGGCGGGTCCGCAAGCGATCGGACGCGTCATGAAGGAGATGATGGCTCGTTTCGCCGGCCGCGCCGACGGCGGCACCATCAGCCGTATCGCCCGCGAGCTGCTCCTGTAGTGTCCCGTGCGGCAAGTTCGCTACCCAGCTCGCCGGTCCTCACCGCCCTGGCTGCGTTGCTCCTCCTTGAATTAGACTCGCTAGTCCTTCGTCGTC
>JAPUJD010000306.1 GCA_027296385.1 Acidobacteriota bacterium
CCGATGGCCGCCAGATAGTCGTCGATCCCTTTCTTCGCGTCGCGCATGAAGGCATTGCCTTCGCCGAGGATCAGGTCATGTCGAATACCCATGGCGTGGGCGTTCATTCCCAGCATCGCGCCGGTCTCCTCGGCGGTCTCGCCGTGGCTGACCTGAGTGCTCGATCCGTCGACGATCACCGGCTTGGAGCCCAGACGCGCCGCCGCCCCGGCCCAGCTCGACTTGGTGCGCGTCGAGGCGTCGAAGAAGAGCGCGTAGTCGAGCTCATTGGGGAAAAGCGGCGTCGCAATGCCCGCCTGGTCCAGGGCCTGGAATGCCTCGGCGACGTCGAGCAGGGTCTCGAGGTCCGCGCTCGACCACTCGCTGGTGAGCAACAGGCTCCGGCCTCGAAGACCCGCCAGGTTGGCGCTGGCGAGCTTCTCGACACTCTCTCTAGCCTGGTCTCTCGATTTCATTTCTCCCCCACCGTCGCTCTGGCCAACGTGGCAACGTAGTTGAGCTCGGGCGACTCCAGGATCGCCCGTCTCAGGTAGTCCATGATGTGGCAATAGGTCAGGTCGACCTCTCCGGCGGCCTCACCTTTCAGGCTCTCCTCCGGGGCGGCGCGGTCGAACTCGACGCAAAAATCCGAGCCCGAGAACGTACAGCGGTCGTCGCGCACCTCGAGCGAATACTCGCGGCTGCCAAATCGCCCGAGCATTCGCTCGCCGCCGTTGGCGCACGCCAGGAAGAAGCCGTTGAGATGGCGCGACTGGCGCCAGACCTCCTCGCGGCCGAAGAAGCGCGGCTTCATCACATACGGCCCGCCGTCTTCGGGACAGAAGATGTCGCAGTTGCCGCAGTCGTTGCAGAAATCGACGAAGTTGCCGATCTGGTGACGCCGCTCGAGCTGCAGGGGCTCGCTTCGACTCCAATGCCACACCCCCTCGCGGTGCTCGACCTTCACGACTTCGATCTGCCGCTGGTCCGAACCGAGCGTGAAGTTGGCGTCGTTGGGGCACACCGGAATGCAGATGTCACAGGTGACGCAGTCGAAGAGCTCGAGATGGCTGCCGATCTTCTTCGGTGCGCGCTCGGTACCGGCGGCGGAATAATACGGGTCGGCGGTCGCCCGCTCGACGTAGTCTTCGGTGTTGAGAACCTTCGCCGCCGACAGCCAGCGCCTCAGGAGCCCCTCGCCCGCCGCAGTCACGACGTCCGCGCCGGAAAGCAATGCGTCGCGGCAGCGTCCGAACGCGGGGTCTCCCGGCTCGAGGCCAAGACTCTCCAGCGCGGTGATCCCGTTCCCGTAGCCCTTGATCACGAACTCGTCGATGGTCGTGGCCGAGACCTCCTTCATTCGCTTCCCCAGCTCCCGGTAGTAACCCTCGAGGCGGCCGTAACCGCCCTTGCGCAGAAGATCCGTACACACCGTAATCGGTACCAGCCCTACGGCGACGGCGTCGGGAAAGTTGTAGCGGTCGATACCGGCGGCGAACGAGAGCGGATAGCGATCGCCGAAGGTGCGCCGGAAACGCCGCACGAGGTGCAGCGCCAGAATGTGCAACGGCTGTCCGGAGAGATAGACCTCGTCAACTCCTGGCGCCAAGAAGCCGCGGGTGTTCTCGACGATCATCGTGTTGCTGAACTTGGCTCCGAAGCCGACGCCCACCTCGGCGGCGGTCTCCCCCAGACGGGTCACGATCTCCACCGCCTTGTCCCACGAGGTATCGCGCTCGAAGGCGCTGTCGGGCATGTGGATGTTCCGGTAGCCGAGCGTGTCGTGCAATAGGCCTCGCGCCTTCTCGGGGCCCAGGAGCATGGGATTGAACTTGACGATGGCGTGGACGCCCAGCTCTCTCATCAGGAAGTCCATGATCCGCTCGATCTCGTCCGGCGGGCAGCCGTGGAAGGTGCTCAGGGTGATCGTGTCCGACAGCCGGGTCGGGTAGTCCAGGTCTCTCAAGTGCTTGAAACGGTCGGGAATCTGTTGCCGCAGCCGGTCGATGACCTCGCCGGCGTCCTGCATCAGGCGAATGAACTCCAGCACTCGATGGCTCTGGATACCGTGCAGATCGTAGCCCACGCTCATGTCGTAGATGACGTGCTCGAACCCATCGATCGGTGCCGCATCGCTCGTGCGCAGCATCTCTATCAGCATCGCCCCTTTGACGTATTCCTCCAGGGACTCCTCGAGCTTGAGCTCCTGCGACCACTCCGCGTTGAGCCCGACGGTGTGAACGTCGATGCAGGGGCGGGGAATGTGGAGCTCGTCCAGGATCTGCACGGTCTTGAGCTCCATGATGCGGCAGCCGCCCAGCCAGGACAGAACGATGTTCTGAGCCATCTGAGTCTGCGGGCCGGCCGCTGGGCCCAGCGGGCTCGACGCCTTCTGGCCTTGGAAGTCGACCGTCAGATCGAGCCCGGGGTCGCCGCGGACGAACTTGCTCTCCGGCAGGTGGAAGATGGTGCGGTCGCGCTCGAGCCCGTCGAACGTGTGCTCGATGAGCGTTGCGAATGGATACGGCACTAGATCGGGCACGTTGTCTCGTCTTCCCCTGGTTTCAACGCCTCAGATGGGCCTGGCGCGTCCCACCGGCCTCTTGATTCCTCGACAGGGTAGCAAAGCAGTGCGAGGAGTCTGGCATCTCAGAGCTACAACCTCGCATGGAGACGCCTCGCCTGCTCCGCGGCCTTCGCCCTGATCTGCTCGGCATCGACGCGCGTCGGCTTGCCGTCGGTGAACACCACCTCTCCGTCTACCACGATCTCCAGCGGTCGGACGCCGGGAGTGAAGGCCAGATACCAGGGGTCCATGGGCTCGTAGGACCAGGTCACCACGTCGTCCCTGGCCTCGGGCACCAGGTCCCAACCGTTCTCCAGCCAGCCCCAGGCCGTCTCCGGCGTGGCGAGAATGTCCACCTCGCGATGCTTGAAGTAGGCGAGTCGGAACTCCTCGATCATGTTGCCACCGATGCCGTCGGAGCCCAGTACGACGGGGTTGTCGAACCGG
>JAPUJD010000307.1 GCA_027296385.1 Acidobacteriota bacterium
CAGCCAACTAACCCAGGCGGTGCCATCTGAATCGAGCGCCACGTCGACTCGGCCCAACGGGAGCTCACCATCGACGAGAAGCGGTGGGTCGAACGTCGCGCCAGCCGTATGCGAAAACTTGAGCTGCACTCGGGGCTCGCCTTTCGGCGCCGTGAACCAGGCCGCGACCAGTCGATCGTCGTCGGCCGCGACCGCCGGACCGTTGACCGGGCAGCCGGCGAGGGTCCATCCGTCGTCTTCCAGCACGACCGGCTCGCTCCACGCGTCGTCCCGCAGCCGGGTCAGGCGTATGTTGCGGAGCTCGGCTGGCGACCGGTCGCGGTAGAAGGCAACAGGGCCGGCGGCCGTCGCAGCGAGGGCTGTCGGACAGCATTCACAAACCCGATCGTCGAGCACCTCGGCCAGGCCGACCGAATCCGCTAGCGCCGCCGTGCGCAGCGTCATCGGCCCGCCGTCGAGCATCTCCCGGCCGTCGAGCCACACCGCCCGTAGTCCGGTGCCCTCCGCGGCGTACGCCACGAAGCCGTGCTCGGTCGGAGTCATATCGTCGTGCAGCGTGCCCATCTGCTGCCAGGTCCCGCCACCGTCGGTCGAGCGGGCTAGGAAGACCCCGTAGGCGAAGGTGTCCTCGCCGATCTTGGCCAGCCAGTGCGCCCACAGGGTGCCGTCGCCAGCCACCGCCACCTTCGGCACGTCGGCCCAATTGGCGAAGAAGTTGTCGCCTGCGGCAATCTGTGTCGGCCCACTCCAGCGACCGCCGCTCAGCCGGGCCATGAGAAAACGGTGGCCAGGCTCGAGCCAGCTGAGGATCAGATCGTCGCCGTCGACGGTCAGGTGCGGAGCCATGGCGCCGGCGCCGGCCGGCGGCGACAAGAGCTCCCCCTCGGTGTTCGACGGAGCCACACCGTCGCCGCAGCCAAGAAGGAGCACGAGGAGGAACAGACCCACTGTGATCGCCGACATCGTCTGCCGCCGCCAGGTCGTCTCAGTCATCGTCATCGTCATCGTCCTCTTCCAACAGCATCAGCCGGACCCGGATCATCCGGCGCTCGACCGAGATCTCGACCGGCGTCGCCGCTTCGTCCTCGGCCAGAAAGATGTCCATGCGACCCTTCCACAGGCGCTCGTTCGGCACCCGCCGCGCCCGGATGGCGAAATGGCGCACCGCGACCTTGCGGCCTAACACGGTGCGCTTCACCAAGCCGCGCGGCAGGATGACGATCGGATAGATCTTGCCGTCGTTCCAGATCTTCATGTTGCGCGGCGCCGTCGGCGGATCGCGCCGCAACAGCAAGATGCCAGAAGCGACGTCGATCACCGCCTCGTCGTCGAAATCGGATTCCTTGGAGCTCTTCTTGCCCCGGAACTCATACGCGCTCCAGGCTCGCAACGTGCGTCCATCAGCGGCGTTGATTCGTGCTCCGTAGTGCCAGTACTCTCCCCGTTTCGCCGTCGGCGCGGTGATGTCGAGCTCGACCTCGGTCGTGCCGCTGCCGTCGCTTCGCGTCACCAGGGTACCGTCACCCCGGCCTGGCATGACAATGCGTGCGAGGGTGCCGAAGAAACCGCCTAGACTCCATCGGTAGCGCAGGGTCTCAGGCTCCTGGGCACCGGCCGGCGACGCCATGACCACACACAGCAGGAGGCTCGGAAGCCACGAGCACTTCATCCGGCGCACTATAACCCTCGCCCCGTCTCGCTGGGGTGAGAAATCACGTAGAGTCTCCCGACGAGAAGGATTCCGCGGGGACTCGCTCCGAGACGTTGGGCGGCGCCAGGGTCTCCCCGACGCCGCCGATGTTTCGACTCCTCAGCGCTCTGCTCGCCATCGCGGTCACCACGCCCGGAGTGTGGGCGGACGACCACATGTCGGCGGTGCCGCAACTCGAGGCGATCCGAGTCGCGGCCCCGATCATGCTCGACGGTCGACTCGACGACGCCGCCTGGGAGGCGGCGACGGCGGTCTCCGGGTTCATTCAGCAGGAGCCTGACGAGCTGCAGCCCGCGACCGAGGACACCGAAGTCCGCGCCGTCTACGACGCGACGACGCTCTACTTCGCGGTGCGGGCCTACGATTCCGATCCCTCCGCCATCGTCGCCCTCGAGATGCAGCGCGACGGCCGTCTCTTTCGCGACGACGCGGTGGCGATCTTGCTCGACACCTTCCACGATCATCGCAACGTCTACTTCTTCGAGACCAATGCCAACGGCGCCCGCACCGACGGTCTGGTCAGCAACGAGGGCGACGACTTCAACCTCGACTGGGATGGCGTGTGGAGCGTCGCCTCGCGCATCGACTCCGAGGGCTGGACGGCCGAGTTCGCCATCCCCTTTCGCACCCTGCGCCTCGATCCCCGGCTCGACGTTTGGGCGCTCCAGATACGGCGCTTCATCCGCCGCAAGAACGAGCCCACCTTCTTCGCTCCTCTGGGCCTCGAGGATAACTTCTTCAAGATCTCCAAGGCGGGTCATCTCACCGGGCTTCACGACGTCGAGACCGGCCTGGCCTTGAACGTCAAGCCGTACGTCACTGCCGCCGTCGGCGAGTCGGCGGACGAAGGCTCGGTCGAGGATACGGAGATCGGGCTGGATGTCAAATGGGGCATCACGAGGGGCCTCGGGCTCGACGTCACGCTCAACACCGACTTCGCCGAGACCGAAGTCGACGAGATCCAGGTGAACCTCACCCGGTTCTCGCTCTTCTTCCCTGAGAAACGCGAGTTCTTCCTCGAAAACTCCGGCATCTTCGAGTTCGGCACTCCCGGAGGGCGGCGCGGGCCGCTGTTTCGCCTCTTCTTCTCGCGCCGGATCGGTATCTCGGAGGAGGGCGACCCGGTGCCCCTCGACTGGGGAGTCCGACTGGCCGGGAAGGTGGGCCGGTGGAGTCTCGGACTCATCGAAGCCCACACCGACAGCCTCTCGACCGAGGAGGAAGAGGTCGCCGAGACCGACTGGACGGTGTTGCGCCTCGAGCGCGAAGTGGGAGCGCGCTCGAGTGTCGGCGTTCTCGCTACTCTCCAGGACCCGGATGTAGGGGACTCGAGCTCCGCCTACGGAGTCGACTGGACGATCCGACCGACCAATCGCCTGAGCATCTGGGGCTTTGGCGCCAGCAGCGACAACGCCGACTCGGCGACCGGCACGATCTTCGGTAGCGGCGTCGAGTGGCAGAATCGAGTGTGGCGGGTGGAGAGCTCGTTGGTGGACATCGGCGAGGACTTCGACCCGGCAGCGGGATTCCTGCGCCGCAGCGGCGTGCTTCGAACCGGCGCCAAGATAACTTATTCACCCCGTCCCGAGCTGGAGCAAATTCGCAACTACGAGTTCGAGCTCGAGTTCGAGCGTTTCAAGCGCGACGACGGCTCTATCGAGAGCCAGGAGTTCCAGGTCAACTTCTTCGGCCTGACCACTGAGAACGGCACCACATTCTCGCTCTTCAGCCAGTTCCGCCAGGAGGGGCTGGACGAGGATTTCGAGATCGCCGACGACGTGATCATCCCGGCGGACGACTACAGCTTCCAGGACTTTGGCTTGTTCTTCAGCACCAACCAGGGCCGGCTCTGGGCTTTTCGTGGTTTCGCCGTCGGCGGGGACTTCTTCGACGGGCGTCGCCGCCGGTCCAACATCACCGGGACCTGGCGCCCGAGCAAGTTCCTGAGCTCCGAGACCTCCTGGAACCGATCGCAGATCGATCTGCCGGCCGGCGACTTCGTCACCAACGTCGTGCGCCAGCGCGTCGCGGCCTCGTTCTCACCCGACCTGTCGCTCTCGGCCCTCTTGCAATTCAGCGACGTCGACGAGGAACTAGGCCTCAACCTGCGCTTCAACTGGATCTACAAGCCCGGTGCCGACCTCTTTGTGGTTTTCAACCAGAGCTGGAACGCGCCGGACGCTCTCTCCACGCTGGAGAGCATCGATCGACGAGTGACGGTCAAGTTCACCTACCTGCTGCAGCGCTAGCCTGACCTTCTGACCGAACTTCTACCGCAAGGCCGAAACGGGGGGAGAAGTGGCGGTCAAGCACCGCTGCACTTTTTCCCTACCGCGAACAACCCCAGCCCGGGCCAGGGAATCAGGTGATCGATCCTCTCCAGCGTGGAGAGAGCGTCCGGTGCGTTCCAGCTCTGGTTGAATACCACAAAGAGGTCGGCACCGGGCTCGTAGATCCAGTTGAAGCGAAGGTTGAGGCCTAGTTCCTCGTCGAC
>JAPUJD010000308.1 GCA_027296385.1 Acidobacteriota bacterium
GCGGGCAATGACCCGCTCAGGAGCCTGGCTCCGCCGGCGCGCCCGTTACGCCTGGCTCGAGATCTCGAGATGCGGAGGTCTACCGACTAGTCCGACTTGGATTCGTCCCTCAGCCAAGTCGATCTGGTGGGTTGGTCGAAACCCGGCCCCGGGCGGCCAACCCACCACCTTTTTTGGTCCGATCGCAGAATCTCCGGTTGGTGCCCCCGGCTCCTCGATCTGGGGTGACGATAGAATCCCCCGGCCGAAAGGATTCCACTATGGACGGGCGACAGCGTCGGTCGAGAGGAGAGGGCGATGAGCGAGGAAAAGAACTGGTACGCCGCCGTGAGCGGCAAGCAACAAGGGCCTTTCACCCAGGAGAAGCTGCGGGAGAAGATCTCGGCCGGCGCACTGGGGGGGGACGTGTACGTGTTCGGCCCCGGCATGACGGAGTGGGAGCCGGCCGCGCGGCGCCCGGAGTTCTCGGCCTCCGCGCCGGTGGCGCCCCCCGCACCGCCGCGTGGCGGTGGGGCGCACGAGATCGACTACGAGGTGATCGGGGAAGAGATGCAGTTCGTCGAGATCATCCTCGATCCACAGGAGGCGTGCGTTGCAGAAGCCGGCTCGTTCATGTACATGGATCCCGGGATCGAGATGCAGACGATCTTCGGCGATGGATCGGCCGCTAGCGAGGGCGAGGGCTTTCTCGGCAAACTGGTCGGCGCCGGCAAGCGGCTCCTGACCGGCGAGTCGCTCTTCATGACGCTTTTCGGTAACACCGCGTCCCAGCGCCAGAAGGTCGCCTTCGCCGCGCCCTATCCCGGCGCCATCATCCCGGTCGATCTCGCGACCCTGAGCGGGCCGTTGTTGTGTCAGAAGCAGGCCTTTCTCTGCGCGGCCAAAGGGGTGTCGGTGGGTATCGCGCTACAGCGCAAGCTCGGCAGCGGCCTCTTCGGCGGCGAGGGCTTCATCCTGCAGAAGCTCGAGGGCGACGGACTGGCCTTCCTGCACGCCGGCGGTACGGTCGTGGCCAGAGAGTTGGCGGCCGGGGAGGTCTTGCTCCTCGACACGGGTTGCATGGTGGCTTTCGACAGCAGCGTCGACTACGACATCCAGAGCGTGCCGGGCATCAAGACGGCTCTCTTCGGCGGCGAGGGCTTGTTTTTTGCGCGCCTCACCGGGCCGGGCACGGTCTGGATCCAATCGCTCCCCTTCAGCCGCCTGGCGTCGAGAGTCTACGCTGCCGCACCGCAGACCGGGGGCCGTCGCACCGGAGAGGGCTCGTTGCTCGGAGGCCTCGGTGGCCTGGTGATGGGCGACTGACCGCTTCGCCGACACTAGCTTGCCGCACAGGCTGCTAGCCTGAGAGAATCCCGGACGATGAAAGAGCTGATGCGCAGACTCCGTTTCGCTGGCTGGATCTTGTTGACCTCTCTTGTCCCGGTGGCGGTCGCCGCCGACTGGGACGAGATCGCCTGGTTCGACGACGCGTCGGGCTACGCCGAGGCCATGGTCGAGGCGGAGAAGAGCGGCACGCCGGTCCTCGTCTATTTCTACACCGATTGGTGTCCCTACTGCCGGCAGCTCAACCAGCAGATACTGACGGCTGGCGAGGTGCAGGCTGAGCTGGGGCAGATGCTGGCGGTACGCGTGAACGCCGAGCGCGGGCCGAAGGAGCGTTCGTTGGCTCTCCAACGTCGGGTGCGCGGGTATCCGGCCCTCTTCATTTGGGACCCCGGGCCGGGAGGGGGATTCCTGCCGATCCGACGGACCGTCAGCAACGGCGCGCGCGTGCGCCTCAAGACCCCCGAGGAGTTCGTCGCGACGCTCAGATCCGCCGGCCGTCGTCAGCTCGAGCGCCACTCTTCGCCATAGTCGAAGGTGAGCTCCTCGCCCGCCTTGACAGCACGTAGCGCGTAGAGATCGAAACCGTCGAAGTACGTGTTGGGGGCATCGGCGTGGTTGAGGTACTTGAGTGGCGCCAGGCCGGCGCGGCCGACGATTCGGTGGGCTTCCTCGACCCAGAGCACGTACTTGCCGTCATGTCGAACCGTGCGGCCGCCGTAGGTTCCGAGAAAGGTGCCGGCGTCGATGTCGCGACGGAGAAAGACCCCTCGGCCGTGAATCTCGGAAGGCGCCACGCGCAGTAGGTTCTGTAAACGCACGCCAAATGGTATCTCCCCATAGAGAAAAGGACCCCGCCGGTGGCGGGGTCCGAAGGGGGTCGAGACCGAGAGCGGCTTAGCCGATCTCGAGCTTCCGCGGCTTGGCGTCCTCGGCCTTCGGCAACTCGACCTCGAGGATGCCGTTGTCGAAGCTGGCCTTGGCGGCGCTGGTGTCGACATTGGTCGGCAGCCGGAATGAGCGGGAGAACTTGCCGTAGGCGCGCTCGATGCGATGGTAGTTGTCGTGCTCCTCGTCGCGCTCGAACTTGCGCTCACCGCGGAGGGTCAGGACCTGGTCTTCGAGCGTGATCTCGATCTGGTCGCGATCGAGGCCTGGTATCTCGGCGCTGAAGACGAGCTTGTCAGCGTCTTCGCGAATATCCACGGCCGGCACCCAGTCGGTGCCGAGGGCCTCGTTGGCGGTCGACATTGGGGCGAGGAAGTCGTTGAACGCCTCGTCGAAGAGGCGGCTCATCCCGCTGCGAAAGAGAGGGCCTCGGGGGTTCCAACGGACTAGTGATCTGGTCATTTTGTGGCTCCTTTTGAGTTGAGATCCGTCGCCGGCTTGGGTCACGCCATGCGACGTACGAATATGATAGAACAAGACGCAGATAATGTCAAGTCCGATGTATATGATCTCCAGCAGCTCAGATTTGCGTCCCTTGGGGCTCTGAACGACGTGGGGGCCAGGTGAGTTCACCGATGAACTGACTACGACTTCCCGAAGGTGCTATGGTCGTCTGGGGCAATCTAGGAGAGGCAGGCGATGAAGTCATCCAAGGGCTTTCTCGAGGAAAAGATTACGCGGCGGTTCTACGACCGGATCGCCGAGTCCCTTGAGCGCAAGCCGATCGATCTCGAGCCAGGGGAGCATCGCGAGCGCCTCAGGGCGCTGCTCGGTGGGCTAGGGGAGCTGACCTTCTATCAGCTGCTCGAGGTCAAGCCGGGAGTGACCGAAGAGGAGATCCACCTGGCCTACACCGAGTTGGCGCGAGCAGTGCACCCATCGCACGCCAACCGGCTGGGCATGGACGCCAGCCGGGGGGCGCTCGAGCTGCTGTTCGAGCGCTCTACCGAGGCCTACCTCACTCTCAACGATCCCGATCGCAGCCGGGTGTACCAAATGGCTACCGGCATGCATCCGGCGGCTAACGAGGGGCCCAGTGCCGAGCAACGCCGCAAGGAGCAAGTCGAGCAGGCCGAGCGTCTCTACCGGGTCTCGAGGGGTCTGGTGCTGGAGGCGCGCTACCACGATGCGGTGCAGACTCTGCGCCAAACGGTGAAGCTCGACCCCAAGCCCGAGTACTACGCGCTCCTGGCGGAGTGCCTGGGGCGCAATCCGAACTGGCTCAAGGAGGCGTCGCGGGCGTATCGGGCGGCGATCGAGCTGGCACCGCACGATCCGCTGCTGCGCAATGAGCTCGGGCTGGTCTACGAGCGCGCCGGAGGCGGCCCGCGGGCCGAGGAGCAGTATGAGGCCGCCCTGACCCTGGACCCGGAATCGGCCGATGCCCAGGCTGGCCTCGACCGCCTGAGGGCTCGTCGGCTGGAGACAGTCGAGGGGGAGACCTTGTGGACACGACTCACCGCTTTCTTCAAGCGGCCCACGTCCCAAGGCGGTTCGAGCTGACAGCTCTCGCCTCACGTCGGGCGAATCACACGACTTTCGCCGAGGGCTGCTAGGATACCCTCGCTGGAGAGTTCCAAGTGGTCGCCGCCCGGCAGACGCCGGGGGGAGGAAAGTCCGAACTCCGACGGGCAGCATGCTCGCTAACGGCGAGGCACGGCAACGTGACGGAAAGTGCAACAGAGAGCAGACCGCCAGGTCCAACGGGGCAACTCGGGGGGTCGGGTAAGGGTGAAACGGTGCGGTAAGAGCGCACCGCTCCGCCGGTGACGGTTGGAGGCTAGGTAAACCCCATGCGGAGCAAGACCAAGTAGGGGAGTGGAATCGCGGGCTGCCCGTCCCGCCCGAGGCAACTCGGCCACTTCCGGGTAGGTTGCTTGAGGTCGTCGGCAACGGCGACCCTAGAGGGATGACCACAACCCCGTTCGACGGGGTACAGAATTCGGCTTACGGAACTCTCCAGCTCTTGAATCACCCTCCCTTTGCACCTCCTGCGACAGGTCCCGGGTCTCGTGTCGGGGTTGCTGCTCTCTCGGGGGCGGTGGATGGCGCGCTACTCGAGTGCGGGATTTCCGCGCTGGCGGACCTCGGGTTCGAGGTCGTCAGAGCGACGAACCTGAAGCGTCGTCAAGGCCTCTTCGCCGGCACGGACGACGAGCGCCTGGACGGCCTGCACGGGCTCCTCGACGACTCGAGCCTGGATGCCGTCTTCTTCGCGCGCGGTGGTCACGGCGTGCTGCGGCTACTACCCGCGATCGACTGGGATCGATTGGCCCGGCGTCCCCGCTGGTTCATCGGCTATTCGGACCTGACGCCCTTGCTGATGCAGGTCGTCACTCGCCTGGGGTGGCTGACGCTCCACGGTCCGATGGTGGCAGGCGAGCTTGCCCGTGGGCTTGACGCCGAAGAAGCGCTGAGCCTGCGGAGTGCCCTGGCCGGCGAGTGGCCGCTGGAGATTCCTCTGGCCGGGACCTCGGGGGCCTGGCGCGGCGTCGAAGGCCGGTTGCTCGGTGGTTGTCTCTCGCTGTTGGCGGCGACCACGGGCACTCCTTGGGCGGTGCCCATGGCGGATTCGGTGCTGTTTCTCGAGGATGTCGGCGAGCCGCTCTATCGCGTGGATCGCATGCTCCAACAACTGCGGCTCGCCGGTGCTCTGGTCCGCGTGCGCGGTGTCGTGCTAGGAGCCTTCGACGGCGCTAGCCAGGGCGAGGGCTCGGTGGCCGAGATCGTGGCAGCCGTCGGTCAGGCCGTCGGCTCCGAAGTGCCGATCGCCTGGGGCTGTCCCAGCGGGCACCGTCGTCCCAACGTCACGCTGGCACTGGGGGCCCAGGCGCGAGTCGAGGGCACCAGGCTGAAGCTCGGCATCGAGCCCTCCTCGCGTCTTGTATCTGTGCCGTAGAACCTTGCCGCGCGACTCGCAAGATTTCTGCCACTGCTGCTGTTAGGCTAATGTGCTGCGCAGAAAGTTGTCTGACAGGACCTACGACGCACTACACTAGGCTGAGCAATGGTCGACAGCGCCAGGAGAGCCAGGAGTAGCACTGGTGGGGAGGAGGCCGTCCGCAAGTATGCGGCCGGTGAGTACGTGTTTCGTCAGGGCGACCTCGGCACCGAGATGTACGTGGTCCATGAGGGGCGGGTCGAGATTTCGCGCACCGTAGGCAACGAAAACCGGCAGATTGCCGTAATGGAGAAGGGAGATTTCTTCGGTGAAATGTCCCTACTCGAGGAGCTGCCGCGCAATGCCACGGCTCGTGCGCTCGAGAACTCTTCCCTGATCGAGATCAATGGGGCGCTTTTCGATCGCATGTTGCGCCGGAACCCGGAGATCGCCGTTCGCATCATGCGCAAGCTCTCGGGTCGGGTGCGGCA
>JAPUJD010000309.1 GCA_027296385.1 Acidobacteriota bacterium
TACTGCCGCGTGGGCTGCTTCGCCCACCGCCTCCGACAGCGTGGGATGCGCGTGCATGGTACGGAAGAGCTCTTCGGTCGTCGACTCGAGCTGCAACGCGACACACGCTTCGGCGATCAGGTCCGTCGCGTGGGCACCGATTATATGCACTCCGAGGAGCTCGTCGTATTTCTTGTCGCGCACGACCTTGACGAAGCCCTCGATCTTGCCGAGGATGCCGGCCTTGCTCAGGGCGCTCATCGGGAACTTGCCGACCGCCACGTCGTATCCCCGGGCGCGCGCCTTCTCCTCCGACAGCCCGACACTGCCGACCTCGGGCTCGCAATACGTCACCGACGGGACGATGTCGTAGTCGAGCGGCCGAGCCTGTTTTCCCGCCATGTGCTCGACCGCCAGGATGCCCTCGGCCGAAGCCACATGGGCAAGCCACGGAGTCCGTACCACGTCGCCGATGGCGTAGATGGTGGGTATCTGTGTCTGCATGTAGCCGTTGACCGGGACGTAGCCATCGTCGAGCTCGAGCCCGAGTGGCTCGAGCCCCAGCCCCTCTGTCACCGGGGCTCGGCCGACCGCTACGAGCAACTTCGAAGCCTCCATCCATTCGTCCAGACGCTCGCCCTTCAACCGTGCTCTCACTCCCTCGCCGGCGGCATCGACGTCTACGGCGCTGAGCTCGACTCCGGTCAGCACCCGGATACCGCGCTTGCGGAACGATTTTTCGAGCGCGACCGAGATCTCTTCGTCTTCGATCGGCAACACCCGCGGCAGGAGCTCGACGAGGGTCACCCTGGAGCCGAAAGCAGCGAAGATCGAGGCGAACTCGACGCCGACCGCACCTGCCCCGAGCACGATCAGGGACTCGGGTATCTCTGGAATGCGCAGGATGTGATCCGAGTTGAGGATCTGCTCACCGTCGACCGGAGCCGGCGGGATGTCGCGCGGCACGGACCCGGTAGCGATCAGGATATTGGCTGCCTTGTAGGTCTGGCTTCCGCCGGAAGCCTCGACCTCGACTTCGTTGGCGCCCACCACCCGGCCCAAGCCATGCAGGCCTTCTACCTTGTTCTTCTTGAAGAGAAAGTCGATGCCCTTGGCATTCTTGGCGACGACCTCGTCCTTGTAGGCGTGAGCCCCGGCCAGGTCGACTGTCGGGGCCCCGACCTCGATGCCGAACTTGCCAGCTGCCCGGATGTCTCCAAGGAGGCTCGCCGTGTGCAGCAGAGCCTTGGTCGGAATACAGCCGCGGTGGAGACAGGTCCCACCGAACTTGGGGTCCTTCTCCACCACGGCTACGCTGAGCCCGAGCTGCGCCGCCCGGATGCCAGCCACGTAGCCTCCCGGGCCGCTGCCAATGACGATCAAGTCCCGTTGTTCTGTCATCTCTTTCTCATCGCGCAACCGACTCGGCCCGCGGCAGGACAGGCTCGGCGATCAGCTTGCCGGGGCGCTGCTCGCGCAGCCGAGCCATGACCGTCTCCGGGTCATGCTCGAAGATACAAAGCCAATTCTCGGCCACCGCCCGCGGCAGCCACTTCTTCTTGTTTTCAATGGTCTGCAACGGGTACAAATCGTACGACATCACCCAAGGGTAGGGGACATGGGCCGCCGT
Organism: Acidobacteriota bacterium; assembly: GCA_027296385.1. Classification (GTDB taxonomy): domain Bacteria; phylum Acidobacteriota; class Thermoanaerobaculia; order Multivoradales; family JAHEKO01; genus CALZKB01. The sequence continues at coordinate 1,610 of JAPUJD010000309.1, forward strand.
CGGCACGAGATCGGCGAAATAGATCCCGCGCTCGCCATCGCCACCGTCAAGCAAAACGATGCACATATCGGCGTTGTGCCCCGGCGCCCGTACGAGGCGCACTCCCGGCACCGGCTCGGCCTCGTCGTCGAAGAGCTCCACCACGCCAGCCTCGAAGAGCGGCTCCCAGTTGACCGGAAGATAACTCGCGCGGTCGCGCTCGTTGGGATGGCGAGCGTGCTCGACCTCCCCCCGGTTCAGCCAATAGCGTGCCTTGGCGAAGGTCGGCACCAAGGTGCCGTCGACCTCCCGCGTGTTCCAGCCACAGTGGTCGAAGTGCAGGTGCGTGAGCACCACGTGGTCAATGTCCTCGAGCTCGTAGCCCGCTCGGCGTATAGCATCTGGCAGCCGCTCGGCGCCCTCCTCGAAGGCGAACATGGCGCGAAACTTGGCGTCGTGCTTGTCGCCGAGGCCGGTATCGATCAGGGTCAACTCGTCACCTGAACGCACCAGCAGGCAGTTCGTCGTCATCTCGATCCGATGGAGCTCGTCAGCCGGCTTGAGCCGCTCCCAGAGGACACGCGGGACGACGCCGAACATGGCGCCACCGTCGAGTCGGAACCCCCCGTCGCCGACGACGTGCAAGTCGAGTGAACCCAGTCGCATAGAGCTGGGCAGTGTATCCGAAGCCCACAGGAGCGTCGAGACGATCCGTGGCTACTTCCCGGGACGGCGTGCGAGGGAGATTGAGCAACCTACTGGCGCCAGCGGCGTTGCTTGCCAGCGCGTCTGACCGCGCGCCAGTTGCGGGTAGCGGTGCGCTCTGTGTCGAGGAGCGTCGCGAGCTCGCGAACGAGGTCAGGATGGTCGGCTGCGAGATCGGTCGTCTCCCCGCGGTCGGTTTCGAGGTCGTAGAGCTCCAGCGGCTCGCGGGTGCCGAAGCGCACGCCCTTCCAGCGCCCGCGACGGATAGCCTGGGCGAAGGGCCGGTGAACCTCCCAGTAGAGCGGGCGTTCGAAGCTCTGGCGCCGCCCGAGCAGGGTGGGCAGGACCGAGACGCCGTCGAGACCCTCGGGCGCACTGCCGCCGGCCATCGCGAGCGCGGTGGGCAGGAAGTCGACGTGGCTCCACACTGCGTCGCTGACGGTTCCGGGCTCGATCGTGCCCGGCCAGCGGGCCAGCATCGGCACCCGGATACCTGCTTCGTAGACCTGCGACTTCTGGCCGCGCAGATCGGCGTGGCTGCCCACGAACCCGGCCAGCGGCGCGTAGGATCCGTTATCGCTAGTGAAGAAAACGACTGTTCGCTCGCTCAGACCCCGCTCGTCGAGATGATCGAGGATGCGGCCGACCGAGGTGTCCAGCCACTCGACCATGGCGGCGTAGCGCCGTGCTACGGGTAGGAGATCCGAGCTCGCCCAGCGGCCGAGATCCGGAACCTGCCACTTGAGATGTGGCAGGGTCAACGGACCGTAAAGGAAGAACGGCTCGTCCTGGTGGGCATCGATGAAGGACAGGATCTCGTCCGTGAACAGATCGTTGGCGTAGGCCCCTCGCTTGCCTTTCTCATTCTCGGGAATCGCCTCTTCGACCTCGTCCCGGATGAGCTGCTGCGGGAAGTGCTCGTGGGCGCAGAGCTGGTCCAGGTAGCCGAAGAAGCTGTCGAAGCCCTGGCGGCTGGGGGCGCCGCTCGAGCCAATGTCGCCCAGGCCCCACTTCCCGACCCCGCCGGTGGCGTAGCCGCGCTCGCGCAGGAGCTCAGCGACGGTAACGTCCTCCTCCCTGAGCGGCACCAGCCGCTCCTCGCGCGTTCGCCCGGGCCTGTGCGCGAGATTGTCGCGCAGCCGGCAGTGGCCGCCGTGGAGCCCGGTCATCAGCACGCAGCGACTGGGCCCGCACACCGAGGCACCGGCGTAGACCTGGGTGAACCGCATGCCTTCGGCCGCCATGCGGTCGAGCCGCGGAGTGTACAGAATCTCGTTGCCGTAGGCGCCGAGGTCGGCCCAGCCGAGATCGTCCGCCATCAGGAAGATGATGTTGGGTCGCTCGCCTGGGGAGCACGCGGCAGAGGCAGCGAGCAAGGCACAGGCCAGCAAGAAAGCCCTGACGGCCGGTGCCATGACCACCGGCGCGATGTGAAGCTGCGTCAACAAGGCTTTCGGGGCCGCGACCCAGGCTCGGTGCGCATGAAACAGAGGTCGTCGTCTCCCGGCCGGATAGGGTGTTGCTTTCAGACGGTGGCAGGATAGCAGACAGTAGGCCCCCCTCTCGACGAGTCCTCCCGGCTCGGGTCCGAGGCTCTTGACCCCAGCTCGGTCAGGCACCGGAAAATCCGCCGCAAGACCCTGGCACTCAAGCCCCGAGCCAGGTCGCTCGCCGAAGAGGAAGGGAACCGCGTCCCTTCGCATCTAACGAGCCGAGTCAGCCGGCAGTAGAACGCGTCTTTGACCGCTCCTACCGCGGTGGCTCGGACGAACCTGATGCGTACCGCGACCAAGTCCGCCGAGACAGTTCTCTTGTGTTGCGCTGTGGCCGCGACCACAGCCACCCTGGGGTTGGCTGTGTTTCGACCAGAGGTATGGGATCCGTTGTCGAAAGAGGACACCGGGCCGGAAGCCGTTACCGTGGTGGCCCTCCTGCTCCTCGCCTCGGTCGCCGCTGTGCGGGCGCGCAGCGCTCCATTGGGCGCACGGTTGCCGCTGGTCCTCATCGTGGCGTTGGGGCTCTTCGCCGCCGGTGAGGAGATCTCCTGGGGGCAGCGCTTCCTCGCCTTCGAGGCTCCGGGGTTCTTCGCCAACCACAACGTGCAAGCAGAAACGAACCTGCATAACCTGATTCATCCTCCGTTCGATTTCCTCCTTGGACTGGTGGTCCTCATCGCCTTCGGACTCGCCCCTGCGGTCGAGGCGAGGCCCGTTGCCCGAGCTCTCGTGCGCCGGGGCGTGCCCTGGCCCCGTTGGCGTCATGTCGGGGTTCTCTTCGGCTGCGCCCTACCGACCGGTGCCTTTGCAGCCAGTGGAATCGATGGCCTCGAGGAGGTCGTGGAGCTCGTTGCGGTATTGGTCGCGACTGCCGTGGTCAGCGGCATGAACAGGGGGAGCACTGGCAAGGCCGAAGCGCCGGCGGCGAAGGGTTTCGGGATCGCCTGCCTGCTCTCGGTCTTCTTGTCAACTACAGTCTCCGTGAGTCGGCTGCAGGCAGCAGAGTTCGAACCCGCACTCGAGCCCGAGGTCGTCGCCGCGACGCAGACCTCGAGCCGCGATACGGAGCTCAACCGGGTGCCGGACCTTTTCGAGCCCCCAGGCCCGCCGAATGGCCCGCCTCTTGCCGGCGGCTCCCTGCGTCCACTCGCTAGCCGCTTCGCGATCGATCTCAAGGCTCTGGCACGCCTGCCGATCGACGCCAAGGGCAAGGCATGGCGGAAGTTCGGCCTGGGGCTCGCACTGGTCGGCGCACTCCACTCGTTCGACGAAGACCTGAGGACCCGCCTGGATTCCTCTGGCCGGTCCGACGTCGCAACTCTCATCCGGCCTCTCGGCCAGGAGGGCGGCCTGGCCCTGCTCGGCTCCAGCTGGGCGATCGGCCGCCTGGCGGGGAGACCCAAGGCCTTCCGAATCGGTCGCGACGGATTCGAGGCCGTGGCGCTGTCGGCGGGTGTCCTAGCCCCCTTGCTCAAGGACGTCGTCGGCCGCGAGCGCCCGCGCCGTGGGATGGGCAGCGAGGTGTTCGGGGGATCGGGCCAGTCCTTTCCCTCGGGCGAAGTGACGCAGGCGTTCGCCATCGCCAGTGTCGTGTCGGCTCACTCCCGGCGCAAATGGGTCAAGGGGTTAGCCTGGACCCTGGCGGGGGCCACTGCCTGGCAACGAATGGAGCTCGACGCACATTGGGCGTCCGACGTGACTGCCGGTGCGCTTCTAGGCGCCTCTGTGGGACGCTGGGTAGTCCATCGCAACGGCAGTCTCTGGTCGATCCAGCCGCAGCTCAACGTGAACGGCGCCGGTGTCAGCCTGCGACGCACGTTCTGACCGGCACGGCGTTCTGCTCCACGCACCGCTAGCCTCGTCCAGTACCAAGGCCGGAGGGATGTATTGCGGCGGCTCTTGTTCCTCGAGCGCCTCACCCTCGAGCCGAGGCTCGCACGTGACCGCCGCAAGAGGGCGGCAGGGCGCCACCGCGATTGGTACAATCTCACCCGTGAACCAACATGCGGGCAAGCTCGGTATCGTGCTGACGGGGGGTGGAGCGCGGGCCGCCTACCAGGTCGGTTTCCTGCGCTGCCTGGCCCAGCTGGCGCCGCAGTTCAGGGTACCGATCATCACCGGAGTCTCGGCCGGCGCCATCAACGCCGTCTTTCTGGCCGCCCACACCGGAAGCGCCAGAGAGGCAGCCGATGCGCTCACCGAGCTATGGGCCGGTCTGACGCCTGAAAGGGTATTCAACATCGACTTCTGGTGCCTGGCCAAGACGACGCTACGCTGGGGCTTCGGCCTGCTCTCCGGTGGGCATGCCGGGAGTTCGAGCATGCGCGGCTTGCTCGACACCACACCATTGCGCGCCGTTCTCGAACAGGCGCTGGAGGACGAGAACGGCGCAATTCCGGGGATTGCAGCCAACCTCGCCTCCGGCCAACTCGAGTCCCTGGCCGTCACCACGCTGAATTACGCCACCGGGCAGACCGTGACCTGGGTACAGGGAAACGAAATCGAGTCCTGGATTCGCCCCCAGCGCCTGGGGATCAGCACCGAGATCCGGGCCGAGCACGTCATGGCGTCGTCGGCACTGCCGATCGTGTTCCCGGCCGAGAAACTGGCGGGCGGCTGGTACGGTGACGGCGGCATCCGCTTCCTCACCCCGCTGGCGCCGGTGATCCATCTCGGAGCCGATCGCATTCTCGCCGTTTCCACCCGCTACGACCGCACCCTCGAAGAGGCTTCGTGCCCGATGGTCACCGGCTATCCGCCGCCGGCGCAGATCGTGGGCGCGCTGCTCAACGCGGTCTTTCTCGACAGCGTCGATCAGGACGCCCTGAGGCTCGAGCGGGTGAACGGGCTGCTGGACGGAGAGCCGCGAGGCAATCTCAAGCCGATCAGGCTGCTCATTCTCCGGCCGTCGCAGGATCTCGGCCGCCTGGCCGCCGACTACGAAGCCGATCTGCCTCGCGCCTTCCGATTCATCATGCGCGGCCTCGGCACCCGGCGCACCTCCAGCCCGGACTTGCTGAGCCTGCTGATGTTTCAATCCGACTATTTGCGGCGTCTGATAGAGATCGGCCAAGCTGACGCCGAAGCCCGCATCGACGAGATCAAGGAGCTGATGGAACCGTAACAGTCCGGCCGGGTCGGGAGACAATGAACCTGTGAGCCTTCGAGCGGACATCCGCCTGCTGCGCCTCGCCATCGAGCGCGGCCTGTTGACCTGGGAGGACCTCGAAGCGGTGCCCCAACCGACCCAGCCCGGGATCGCCGTGCAGGGGGCCGCATGGGGACCGTGGATCTCCCGTCTCATCGAGGCCGGCCATCTCGACGAGACGGCGCTCATCGGCCTGATCCGTCAGCTCGACCCCGAAGCCAAAGAAACGCTACCGGCTGCGGAGGAACCGAAGGCACCGGTGCCCGACAACTGGGACCGTTACCACATCTTCTCGCACCTCGGAGTGGGAGGCATGGGATCCGTGTTCAAGGCCTTCGATCCCAAGCTCAATCGCTTTGTGGCGCTGAAGTTCATTCACGCCAAGGACCGCCAGCAGGCGCAGGCGTGCCTGGACGAGGCTCGAGCTCAAGCCCAGGTCGAGCACCCCCTCATCTGCCAGGTCTACGAGGTTGGCGAGGTCGAGGAGCAGCCCTACATCGCCATGCGGTTTATCGATGGCCGACCCCTGCTCGAGACGGCCGATCAGTTCCCGCTCGTGACCAAGGTCAGGCTGATCCAGCAGGTGGCCGACGCGCTACAGGCGGCGCACCAGAAGGGTCTGATCCACCGCGACATCAAGCCGGGCAACATCCTGGTGACCACGAATCAGAAAGGGGCACTGCGCTGCATCGTCGTCGACTTCGGTCTTGCCCAGACGCTGGAGCGCCGTAGCGACAACGGCGACGAAGTGGCCGGCACGCCCGACTACCTGTCTCCGGAGCAGCTGCGTGGCGAGCAGATCGACCATCGAACCGACATCTACTCCCTTGGAGCCGTGCTCTACGAGCTGCTGACCGGACGGGTTCCCTTCCGCGGAAAGAACATCGGGCAGACTCTGCGCCTGATCGGCGAGGGGGAGGCCCGACCGCCGAGCTCGAGCGACTCGTCGGTCCCTCGCGACCTCGACGCCATCGTTCTCAAGTGCCTGGCCAAACAACCCACCGACCGCTACATCAGCGCCGACGATCTGCAACGCGACCTCAAGCGCTTCATCGACGGCGAGCCCATCATGGCCCACTCGGCCGGCATTCCCTACCGTGCCCGCAAATGGGTCCGGCGCCACCGCTGGGTGGCCATGGTGAGCGCTGCCGCTTTTCTCGGGTTGATCGGCCTCGGGGCTTTCGGCCTCTATACCCAACGCCAAGCACGCCGAAGCGCCGAGCTGGCTCGGCGCTTCGGCGCAGAGGTGAAGGAAATAGAAGCCTCGATGCGCTACGCCACGTTGTTGCCGGCGCACAGCATGGAGGAGCACTTGCAGCAGCTCGAGGCCAGATTGCAGGGCCTCACAGGTGAGATGCAGCGGCTCGGGCCGATGGCCGAAGGGCCCGGCCACTACGCCCTCGGGAAGGGTTATCTGGCGCAGCATCGCTACGAGCTCGCCAAGCAGCACCTCGAACGGGCCTGGCAGGTGGGCTACCGGGGGCCGGAAGTCGCCGAGGCACTCGGCCAGACGATAGGCCAGCTCTACGAAGAAGCCACCCACGCCAGTCCCATGCCGCGCAGCACCATCATCGCTCAAGCGACGACAGAGGAGCTCGCCCGGGTCTTCCGCAGCCCCGCTCTCGAGTACTTGCGGGCCGGAAGTACCGATAGCTCGGGGCAGTACGTCCAGAGCCTGATCGCGTTCTACGAGGGGCGCTACGACGAGGCGATTCGCAGCGCCGACTCGGCCTATCGATCGCGACCGTGGTTCTACGAAGCGAGGCATCTCGTGGGCCGGGTGCACGAGGCTCGAGGACAGGAGGCTGCCCACGCCGGCAACTACGAGACCGCGCTCGAGCACTATGACCGCGCCGAAGCCGTCTACCGTGAGCTGAGCGAAGTCGCGCGCAGCGACGCCGGCCTTCACGTCTCCACCTGCCGCTGCATCAACCAGCGCAACGAAGCACGCCGCGCACTCGGCAGGCTCGCTCGAGGAGCGATCGACCAAGCGATCGCAGCCTGCGACGAGGCGCTCCGCCGTGACCCGAGCTACGCCGAAGCTCTCAGCCTGAAGTCCCGTATTCACTGGCGCTGGGCGACCGAGATCGGCAGCCACGGTGCCGATCCGCGCCCCACCCTCGACCAGGCGATCGAATACGCCAACGCCGCTATCGAAAAAAACCCCGAGAGTAGTGCCGCCTACCAGAACCTGGCCGCGGCGCAACGACTGACGGGCAACTGGCAGATGCTGCGCGGGATCGACCCCGTGCCGGCGCTCGAGCGCGCCATCGCCGCGGCGCAGGCAGCGATCGAGCGCCAACCCGACGTCGCCCTCACCTACAACAGCCTCGGCAACGCCCACCTCCTCCTGGGGCGATACTTCATCCCTCGTGGCACCGACCCTGAAAGCCAGATCGACCAGGCCATCGACAGCTACGACAAGGCAATCGAGCTCAACCCGGTCTATATGCCTTCACTGCTCAACCTCGGCAGCGCCTGGATCACGAGGGCCGACTGGGACATGGCGCGCGGCAACGACCCGACGCTGTCGGTGGAACAGGCACTGGACCCTCTGAGGCGAGCCGTCGGCATCAACCCCAACTTTCTGCAGCTCCACAACAACCTGGGCAACGCCCACAACACCCTTGCCCTCGCTCTGCTGAACCGAGGCGGAGACCCCACGGCCCAGATCGCCGCGGCGGTCGCGAGCTATGGCCGTGCCCTCGAGATCAACCCTCAGTACGCCATCGGGTTCTACAACCTGGCCTTCATCGAGCGCCTGCGGGCGCGCCACCAGCTCATCGCCGGCCGCGATTCGACCGCCGCCGAGCAGGCCGCCGAGGCCGCAATCCAGGAGGCCATCCGGCTCAATTCGACGGACCCGGACAACTTCATGGAGTACGCCGAGCTCGCCCTGCTGCGGGCCGAACGCGCTGTGGCGATCGACAAGAGCCCGGCAGCGAGCGTTCGCACCGCCGAGGCCTCGATTCAACGCGCTCGAGATCTAAACTCCGACGAGCCGAGGCTGTTCTATCTCGAAGCCCTCGGTTGGCGGTATCTGGCCGAGTGGAGCCTGGTCCAGGGGCTCCCGGCTGCGGTCATGCTCTCTCGCGGGCTGCAGCTGGCGGACCGCGCGGTCGCCCTCAACCCGCAGCTCAGCGAGGCGATCGCCCTGCAGGGAGTTCTGCTCGAGCTTCAGAGCCGTCTGCTGCCGGAGCCACAGAGCAACGAGGTGGCGCGGCGCGCGATGGAGATGTTCGAGACCGCGCTCGAGGCGAACCCAGCCCTACGGCTCGAGTATGGGAGCCACGTCGCCGAGCTCGCACAGCGACTCGCCGACAGCTGAGCGCGCTAGCGCCAAGGCCGTCAGGCCACCGTGACTTCCGGACAGAGGAAGACGTTCTGAATGGCGTTGAGCAACTGCACGCCCTCGGCCATCGGCCGCTGGAAGGCCTTGCGGCCACAGATCATGCCGCAGCCGCCGCCGCGCTTGTTCAGCACCGCCGTGCGCACGGCGGCCGCGAGATCGCCCGCTCCGCCCGACGAGCCGCCCGAGTTGATCAGCCCGATGCGTCCCATGTAGCAGTTGGCTACCTGCCAGCGAACCCAGTCCACGGGATGGTCGGGAACCAACTCGCCGTAAACGAGATCGTGGGTCTTGCCGAACCGCAACGCCGGGTAGCCGCCATTCTTGGTCGGCAGCTTCTGCTTCACGATATCGGCCTGGATCGTCACCCCCAGGTGATTCGCCTGCCCGGTCAGATCGGCCGCATCGTGATAGTCCGCTTCGTCCGTCTTGAACGCGGGGTTGCGCAGGTAGCACCACAAGATGGTGGCCAGTCCGACTTCATGAGCCTGGGCGAAGGCTTCGGAGATCTCCTCGATCTCGCGCGCGCAGTCTTCGTTGCCGAAGTAGATGGTGGCCCCCACCGCCACGGCGCCGAGCTCCCATGCCTGCTCGACCTGGGCGAAGAGCGTCTGCCGGGGTCGATTCGGGTAGGTCAGCATCTCGTTGTGGTTCAACTTGAGGACGAATGGGATCCGGTGGGCCCAGCGCCGCGACATCACACCGAGAACTCCGAGTGTCGACGCCACCGCGTTGCAACCGCCCTCGACCGCCAGGCGCACGATGTTGTCGGGATCGAAGTAGGCTGGATTGGGCGCGAACGAAGCGGCCCCAGAGTGCTCGATGCCCTGATCGACCGGCAAAATCGACAGGTAGCCGCTGCCACCGAGTCGGCCGTGATCGCGCAGCCGTGCGAGGCTGCCGAGAACCCTCGGACTACGATCGGAGATACCGAACACCTCTTCCAGGTGGTCCGGACCTGGAGGGTGGATCTGCTCCCGGTGAATGCCTTGACAGCGGTGCCCCAGGATCGCGTCGGCCTCATCACCGAGCAGCTCGGTGATGCGATCGATCGAGTGCTCTACGTCGGTTGCTACAGCCATACGATCTCTCCTCTGTCGGGCAGTTGATTGTACCTCGACACGCCGCACAGGTCTGGCGGCTAGTGTCCCGTTCGGCAGGTTCGCCACCCAGCTCGCCGGTTTTCAAACGCCACCGGGGCCCGCCGGTCGACGGCGCCGACCCCAAGACCGCAGCCCGGATGGGTAGTGATGGAACGTCGACTCGCTTGGACTCGTGCTACGCACTGCTAGGCTGCCGGCTATGCCGGCACCGACCAGGGACCGTGAATTCGACATCGCGATCGTCGGCCTCGGCGCGATCGGCAGCGCCGCCGCCTACCATCTGTCTCGGCGTGGCCTCGCCGTCTGTGGTGTCGATCGCTTCGAGCCTCCACACGACATGGGGTCCTCGCATGGCTCGTCGCGGATCATCCGCGAGGCCTACGCCGAGGACCCGCTCTACGTTCCGCTTCTGCAACGCGCCTACGAGCTCTGGGAGGAGCTGGAGCATGCGTCGGGGCGCCACTTGCTCACCCACTGCGGCGGCCTCATGCTCGGCGAGCCCGAGAGCGAGCTCGTCGAGGGCGCGCAACTCAGCGCTCGCCAGCACGGTCTCGATTGCAAGCTGCTGTCGGCCGAGGCCGTTCGGCAGAGCTGGCCTGACACCTTCGCACCCGCAGCGGGCACGGTCGCGATCTTCGATCCGCGCGCCGGCGTGCTCGCACCCGAGAGCTGTATCGAGGCCTTGCTCGATGGAGCCCGCGCCGCCGGCGCCAGGCTGCGCGCTGGCGCCGAAGCCGTAGCCTGGAGCGCCGAGGCGCAGAGTGTGCAGGTCGAACTCGCCGATGGGTCCCGCATCGAGGCCAGGCAACTGCTGCTGGCTGCCGGTCCCTGGATGGCACGGCTGGAGCCCGCTCTCGCCCAGCATCTACAGGTCACGCGCCAGGTAATGCACTGGTTCGAAGTCTTGGACCCGGGCCACCGAGCTACACCCGAGCGTTTTCCTGCCTTCATGTGGGAGCATGACTCGCGGCGGATCTTCTACGGCTTCCCGGACCAGGGCGAGGGGCTCAAGGTAGCGATCCACCACGAGGGCGAGAGTATCGACCCGGAGCATGTGGAGCGCGACGTCACCCCCGATGAAGTGGCACGGATCCGCGCTCTGCTGGAGCGCTACCTACCCGGCGTCGCTGGCGCCTGGCTGCGCTCCGCCGTCTGCCTGTACACCAACACTGCGGACGGTCACTTCCTCGTCGACCGCCATCCCGAGCACCCGAACGTGATCCTCGCCAGTCCTTGCTCCGGCCATGGATTCAAGTTCGTCACCGCGCTCGGAGAGGCGATCGCCGACCTCTTTGAGCACCGCCGCCTACGGTTCTCGATCGAGCCTTTTCGTTTCGACCGCCTGACGCGACCCGACGCCAATCGAACCCGCGTTCGAGCCGGGTCCGCACGGTTTGTCGGTTCGGTGCGAGACGTCTGACTCAGCGGCCGGAGCCGTCCCGTCGAGTCCGCCGAAGCGCCGGCGGCGCCGACCGAACTCGGCCACGACGCTGCGCAGCTGCTCGGGGCCGAAGTCGGGGAACATGCAGGGCGAGAACACGAGCTCTGAGTAGGCCGACTCCCAGAGCAGAAAGTCGGACAGACGCTGCTCGCCACCCGTGCGCACGATCAGATCGGGATCGCGCACCGGATCGCTGTGGATCACCCGCGCCAGGGCCTGACGGAAAGCCGGGGCCGAGAACCCGTCGCCTCCCGCACCCGCCGCCACCGAGCAGATAGCCCAACGAGCCGAGTAGTCGATGGCGAGCCGGACGAGGAGCCGGCGCTGGCGCCGGGTGATCCACTCCGCCCACTCGACGGCGCGCAGTAACGCCGCCGGCAAGCGATCGCGGCGACCGATGACCTGGAGCCGGAGGCCACGCCGACGACAGCGCCGGGCTTCGGACCGCAGGTAGTGCCGGAACAGCTCCATGAGACCCTCCACCTCCGCGCGGGGACGGCGCCAGTTATCCGACGAGAAGGCGTAGAGGGTCAGCACCTGAATCCCCAGCGAACCGGCACACTCGAGGATCGACCCCAGGTTCTCGGCCCCGTGCCGATGGCCGGCGGCCCGCGGGAGCCCGCGTTCTTCCGCCCAGCGACCGTTACCATCCATGATGATCGCCAGATGAGCGGGGGGCTCCGTTGCGTCGGCACCTTGCAATGCCAAGCTGCCGGCAAGAGAAGAATCAGCCACGAGTCGCGCGGATCACCGCCTCCATGTGGTCGAGGTAGCGCTCGAGCGCCTTGCGCCCCTTGGCGGTCAATCGGTAGTCGGTCCTGGGCACTCGCCGCTCGAATCTCTTCTCGCAGCGCAGGTAGCCCGCGTCCTCCAGCTTGCGGGCGTGGACGCTGAGGTTGCCGTCCGAGGTCCCGAGCAGCTCCCTCAGCTCGGTGAAGCTCATTTCCTCGTTCACCGCCAGCGCGCTCATGATGCCCAACCGCACGCGCTCGTAGATCAGGCGATCGAACTCGCGCGCCGAGCCGTCAGCCAAGTAGCCAGCCAGGCCCCTCAGACGGGAGCTCCTGCCGGCCGGCTTCGCCTTCTGTCCGGCCGGTTTCGGCCTAACCCCCATGGCGCCTCGCGATCAGCCAACCGAA
>JAPUJD010000031.1 GCA_027296385.1 Acidobacteriota bacterium
AGACCAGTGCTCTTGTATCCGGGCGAAGCCTTCTGCCAGGTTGACTTTCTCCATTGTGGTTGCTCCTTTCCGGTTCAGCCGCACCTACGATAGAGAGCACTGACCGTGACTCAACGGCCGACTTCGAGCTTCACGGTGACAGTCTGGCTCGGCACCGGCTCGAGGTCAAACCGGGCCATGGCGCGGTCCAGGTCGTCGGCTTCCAAGAGCACGGCCCGGACGAACGGGAAGCCGTCGTAGAGATGGGGCTCACTTTCTGCTGGGTGAGCGCCTTTGCCCGTGAGATCCCTCGCCTTCGCCGACAACCGGCCGCCAGGGGCGTTGAGCACCGGCGAGCCCGGTAGCGAACTTGCCGCACGCGACGCCAGCCTGGGCTAGGCCCTGGCGTCGAACCACGTCCGGCCGACGGCTGCGTCGACGACCAATGGAACCCGAAGGCTGTCGACTCCTTCCATCTCGGCGCTGACGAGCTCTTCGGCCGCCTCGGCCTGGTCGGCCGGCACCTCGAGCACCAACTCGTCATGCACCGTGAGGAGCAAGTGAACTTCAGGCATCTCGTGTCGCAGCCGGCCGTCGACGGCGACCATCGCCTTCTTCAGCAGATCCGCCGCCGTACCCTGGATTCGGGCGTTGATCGCCACGCGCTTGGCGTTCTCCCGCACGGCGTGGTTCTTCGCCTTGAGCTCCGGTAGCCAACGCACGCGGCCGTAGAGTGTCTCCACCTTGCCTTCGCGCTCAGCCGCTTCGAGGGTCGAGTCCATGTAGCGTTTGACCCCGGCATACTTGTCGAGGTAGGCGTCGATGAAGTGCTGCGCGTCGGCCCGCGGGATGCCGAGATTCGAGCTCAGGCCGAAGGCGCTCATGCCGTAGATGATGCCGAAGTTGATCACCTTGGCCGCCCGGCGCTGTTTGCTGGTCACCAGCTCCGGCGCGACATCCATGACGACTGCGGCGGTCGCCCGGTGGATGTCCTCGCCGGCCTCGAAGGCCGCGATCAGGGCCGGCTCCTCGGCGATGTGGGCGAGGACGCGCAGCTCGATCTGGCTGTAGTCGGCGACCAGCAGCACCCGCCCCTCCGGCGCCACGAAGGCCTTGCGGATGCTGCGCCCGAGCTCGCTGCGGACAGGAATGTTCTGCAGGTTGGGGTTGACCGACGACAGCCGCCCGGTGGCAGCGACCGCCTGCTCGTAGCGCGTGTGAAGGCGGCCATCGGCGGCGACCAGGGCCGGCAGCGCATCGACGTAGGTCGACTTGAGCTTCGAGATCTCGCGATAGTCGAGCAGCTTCTCGGCCAGGGGGAAGCCCTTCATCGCCAGCTGATGCAGGGTCCCGGCGTCGGTCGAGTAGCTCTTGGTCTTGCGTGTGCGTTTGACCACAGGATAGCTCAGGCGCTCGAACATGATCTCGCCGAGCTGGCTCGGCGAGTTGATGTTGAAGCGCTCGCCGGCAAGCTTGTAGATCGCCTCCTCCAGCGTCTGCAAGCGCGCCTGGAGGTCGATCGACATGTCGGCCAGGAAGGCGCTGTCGAGGGCGATGCCGAGCTCCTCCATGCGCATCAGGACCGGGAGCAGGGGTTCCTCGATCTCGCGGTAGACCCCCTCGAGCCCGCCGTCGGCGAGCTCGAGGCGCATCGCCGGCGTGAACCGACGCGGGAGCTCGATGCGCTCCGCGGCGTAGACCGCCAGGCCCTCACTGCCGAGCGCCGGCGCGAGCCCCTTCTCCCAGCCCGCCTCCTTGGCAGTGACGGTTTTGTACTGCAGGCGATCGAGCCCCACTTCGGCCAGGCCGTGGCCGCGCAAAGCCGGCCGCAGCACGTAGGAGAAGAGCATCGAATCGTCGAGCCGCGCCGCGACCTCGGTCTCGGGGCCGGCGAGGCGCAGGATCTCCTTCAGATCGTGGCCGACGATCGTGATGTCGGCCTCGGCAAGCCAGTGCCGAAGACTCGCCAGCGTCGCCTCGCGAACGCCTTCGTAGCGGAAATCGGCTAGCCTGACCTCGCCCTCGGGCGGACCGATCACGAGCCCGAGCGGCGCTGGCGCGCCGCCGGCGAGACCGACGTAGATCTCGGCGCCGAGGCTCGCGGTCCACGCTGCCCAGTCGTTCGCCGACTCGATCGCCAGAGCCGGATCGACCGCAACGGCCCCAGCTCCGACTCCGCCGTCGAGCTCGTCGAGCAGCGAGGTGAACTCGAGCGTCCGGAAGAGCTCGATCAGGGCGTCCTGGTCCGGTGGGTCGTGGCGCAGCGCCTCGGGATCGAAGTCGACGTCGAGGTCGGTATGGATCGTCACCAACTGCTTCGAGAGCTCGGCGTCCTCGCGATGGGCCTCGAGACTGGCCCGGTAGCGCTTGCGCAGGCGGTAGCTCTTCTTCTCGACCTCCTCGGTGCGCTCGAGCAACTCTTCGAGCGAGCCGAAGTCCCTGATCAGATCGATCGCCCCCTTGCCGCCGATGCCCTGCACCCCGGGCACGTTGTCGGAAATATCACCCTGGATCGCCAGTACGTCGACGACCTGGCCGGGCGGTACGCCGAAGTCCTCCTCGACAAGGGCCGTGTCGTAGACCTTGTCGCGACCCGTGTGCATGAGAAAGACGTGGTCGTCGACGAGTTGCATCAGGTCCTTGTCGGCGCTGACGAGGATGACGTCGTAACCCTCCGCCGTGGCCTTCTTCGCCAGCGTGCCGAGCACGTCGTCGGCCTCGTAGTGTTCCATCTCGAGGATGGGGATACGGTAGGCCTCGATCGCCTGACGCACCCAGGGGATCTGCGCGCGCAGGTCGTCCGGCATCGGCTTGCGATTGGCCTTGTATTCGGCGTACTGCTGCTTGCGCACCGTGTCGCTCGAGACGTCGAACGCCACCCCGATGAGGTCCGGCTCCTCCTCGCGCAGCAGCTTGCGCAGCATGTTGATGAAGCCGTAGACCGCGTTGGTCGGCTCGCCCCGGGAGTTGGACAGCTCCCGGATCGCGTGGAAGGCGCGGTAGATGTTGGAGTAGCCGTCGATCAGAAACAGGCGTGGGCGTTTGGCGGCCATGGAACAGTCATTCTATGCTCCGCCAGAACGAGACTCCGGCGTGAGCTGCACCGGGCTACTCAGGGAGGCAGGATGGACTCGATACTCGAGATGTTCAGCTTGATGGGACTGGGCTCCTGGATCGTCATGGGCCTGCTGGCCGGCGTCGTAGCCAAGTTCTTGTTGCCCGGCAAGGATCCCGGCGGTTGTGTGATGACCGTGGTTATCGGCAGTGTCGGTGCCGTGCTCGGCGGCTTGCTAGCTACCTATCTCGGCTTCGGCGGCCTCTCCGGCTTCGATGTCCGCAGCCTCGTCATCGCCACCCTCGGAGCGTTCGTCCTGCTCTTGCTTCTGCGGGTGCTGAAGAGCGGCGAGAACGAGGATGATTGAGTCCGCCTAAGGGCTCCCGCACCGGTTCGGCGCGCTCCGGACTCCTGTAGACTACAGCGCGTGAAGCGTCCTATGACCCTCGGCGGACTCGCCCTCCTCGCCAGCTGTCTCTCGATCGCCGCCCTGCCGCCACGCGTTCTCGAGCTGCGCAATCGCGGCTTCGCCGAGCTCGAGAACGAGCAGCCGGCCAAGGCCGAGGGCCTCTTCAGCCAGCTGGTCGAGTTGCGGCCGAGCGACCCCCTGGGCCACGCCAACTTGGCGATCGCGTTCCTGCGTCAGCAGAAGTTCGACCCTGCGCTGGCAGCGATCGACGAGGCGCTGGCGCTCGAAGCCGGTTCGGCGCAGCTCTTGGTCATCAAGGCCGAGATCCAGCAGTGGAGCGGGAAAAGCGAAGACGCCCTGCCGCTCTACCAGCGTGCTGCAGTGGCCGATCCCCTCGACGTCGAGGTGCAGTACGCGCTCTACCGTCACCTCACCACGGTCTCTCGCGACCCGGACGAAGGGCTGATCGACCAGACCCTGGCCCGCCTGGTGCAACTGCGGCCTGAGAACCTTCTCGTCCTCCTGCAACAGGGCCGACGAGCGCTGGCGGCCGCCGATCGTACCGTCGCCTCGGGCGCCTACCTGCGCATCGGCGAGCTCATCTGGCAGGCACCGCCCGGCTCTGATGGCCTGCACCAGGCGATCCTCGACGCGCTCGAGAAAGACGACCTCGCCGCAGCCGGCCTGCCGGCTCAGCGGCTAGAGAACGTTCTCAAGATCACCGCCATGTACCGCGAGGGCCTACGCGAGCTCAATACCGGAATTCAGGGCAAGCCGCTCGCACGATTGCGCGACGAGCCGCCGGTGGAGCGCTTTGGCGATCCGGTCCCGGTGCGCTTCACTACCGAGCGGTGGTCGGAGGCGCCGGGGGTCGGAGCGGCCTTGGCGATCGGCGATTTCGACGGCGACCAGCGCTCCGACGTCGCTCGGGTAGCGGCGCTCGACCCGCCCGTGCTCGAGGTCCGGTTGTCGAGCCGGGCCTTCGCCCGCACCGAGAGTCTGCTGCCAGCGCCGGGGATCACCGGCCTGCTGGCGACGGATCTCGACAACGACGGTACTCTCGACCTGGTCGGCCACGGCGCCGAGGGCGTGCGTTTCTGGCGTGGCGACGGCGGCGGGAGCTTCACCGACGCCACCTCCGAGCTGGGATTGGACTCTGCCAGAGGTGGTGCCGCCGCCGTCATCGACTTCGACATCGAGGGTGATCTCGATCTCATACTCGCTGGGTCCGAGCTCGAGCTCTTCGTCAACGCGCTGTCGGGACCGCTCACGCCGGTCGGTGCTCGCACCTTGCCCTCCGAGCTCGAGGGACCGTTTCGAGCCGTCGCCGTCAGCGACCTCGATCGTGACGGCGACCTCGATCTCGTCGTGGCCGGCGCCCCGGGCCTCTACTGGCTCGACAACCTGCGTCAGGGCAAGTTCCGCGACCTGACCGACTCCGCTGGTCTGGGTTCCAGCGGCGCCGTACGGGCGCTGGCGACAGCCGATCTCGACGACGACGGCTACCCGGAAATCATCGCCGCCGGACAGGGAGTCCAAGTCTGGCACAACGACGGCGGCCGCTTCTCCCCTTGGCCGCCAGCGGCCGCACTCAGTACTTCCGCCAACTTCACCTCGGTAGCGGCCCTCGATGCCGACAACGACGGCAGGCTCGACCTGGCCTTCGCCGGCCCCAGCGGCCTGGCGGTCGCCACCCAGCGAAATCACCACTTCGGCTTTCTTCCGATCGACGACGCTCCCGCCGGCATCTCCGCTCTCGCCGTCGCCGATCTCGACGCCGACGGCGATCTCGACCTGGTGGTACACGGCAGCGCCGGGCTCCATCGCTTGACCAACGAAGGCGGCAACAGCAATCACTGGCTGACCGTGCGACTGCGGGGCCTGACCAAGGGCAACAGCAAGAACAACGTCCTCGGCGTCGGCTCGGTCGTCGAGGTCCGGGCCGGGGCCGCCTACCAGTTCCGCGAGGCCGCTGGCGACAGCGTCCACTTCGGCCTCGGCTCGCTCCAGCGCGCCGACCTGCTGCGCGTAGTCTGGACCAACGGCGTGCCGCAGAACCGGCTGGATCCCGAGCTCGATCAGTGGCTCGTCGAAGAGCAGCTGCTCAAGGGCAGCTGCCCCTTCGTCTACATCCTCGCGGAAGGCGAAGTACGCTTCGTCACCGACCTGCTGTGGAACGCTCCCGCCGGGCTGCCGTTAGCCCCCGGAGTCTGGGCGCCGGCCGACCCTAGCGAGCTCGTCGTCATCGGCGAGATCGAGCCGAGCGACGGCGCCTGGGACCTGCGCATCACCGAGGAGCTCTGGGAGGCGGCTTTTTTCGACGCAGTGCGCCTCTGGGTAGTCGACCACCCTGCGGACGTCGAAGTGACGAGTAGTCTCAAGGTCGGGGCCGGCGAGCCGGGTGACGATCGCGTCCTCGCGACCCGGGGCGTCCGGCCCGTCACCGCCGCCTGGGACGCCGCCGGCCGCGACGTGACCGAGAGAGTGCGCCGGCGTGACGAGATCTACGCCGACGGCTGGCAGCGCAGCCCCTACCAGGGAGTCGCCCACGAGCCCTGGAGCTTCACCTTCGATCTCGGGGAGGCTCCGGCAACCCCCATCCGATTGCTGCTCGACGGCTGGATCTTCCCCGCCGATGCCAGCCTCAACCTGGCCGTCGCCCAACGCGACGACCTGAGCGCGGCCATGCCGAGCCTCGAGGTCGAGACGCCCGAGGGTTGGCGGACCCTGATCCCCGCCATGGGCCATCCGGCCGGCAAGACCAAGACCCTGGTCGTCGACACCCCGACACTGCCGGTGGGCTCCCACCGCCTGCGTATCGTCTCCGGCCAATGGCTCTCCTGGGACCGCACCGCCTGGTCGCCGATGACAGCGGACGATACGCCGCGCATTGTCGCCAAGCTCGACCCGACAAAGGCCGACCTCGGCTACCGGGGCTTCTCGACCATGCAGCGCCGGGCGCCGAACGCGCCGCACAGCTTCGACTATTCGCGCCTGCGCACCGAGTCACCGTGGCTGACCTTCCCGGGCAACTACACGCGCTACGGCGACGTGCGAGAGCTCCTCGCCGCCGTCGACGACCGTTCCGTCATCCTCGCCGCCGGCGATGAGATGCGGCTCCTGTTCGACGCTCGCGACCTGCCAGCTCTCGCCCCCGGCTGGCGCCGGACCCTTTTCCTCGAAAGCCACGGCTGGGACAAAGACGCCGACCGCAACACCTACGCCGCCGACCAGATGGAGCCCCTGCCCTTTCGGGCGATGGAGAGCTACGGCGAGCCGTTCCCGGCGACACCCGAGCTCGACGCCTACCGCGACAAGTGGCTGACCCGCCGGGTCCCACACGTCAAGAGCCCCCTCGGCGAGGTCCCCGCCCCGCAGCAAGACCTGCCCGGGGAGCAGGATAGATAGCCGCCCTGCCGCCTATCTCGCCACGCAGGACCGATGCCGGGCACCACGTTGTGGCCGAGGTTCTGTCGACGGCGATGGTAGGCTCCATTCGGACTCCTCCTTCCTATGGGATTGGTACTCAGATACCGCAAGCGACTCTGGCCTGAGACCCTCCATTTGGCCGTAGACCCTCTCGACGCACACCCCTTTCCCGTCGAGGCGCAGGCTGTCGAGGAGGACACCTATCTGGTGCTGAGTGCTGCTTCCGAGTTGCGACCAAGCACCGAGCACCCGATCAGAATCCATACTGCTGCCCTGGAGGCAGAGCCGGCCGTACCAGGAAGTATCGTCGTGCGCCAAGGATGTCCGCTCGAGCTGCTAGCGGTCGTTCACGACCTGACGCAAGACCCGACTTGGCGAGAGGAGTGGGTCAGCGATGCCCTAGTGCGGTTGCTCCACGAAACGGAGCGTCGCAGGATCGCCGCACTCGGGCTGCCTGTCCTGGGCAGTCTGCACGGTGGAATGAGCACCGCCGCCTTCCTCAGTCGGCTCGACGGAGCGATTGCCAACGTAGGCCCGATTTCGCTGCAGCGGCTCTGGCTTCAGGTACCGCACGAGACCGAAGGCGAAGTCCTCGAGCTGTTAGAAAACCTTTGTTCCTAGAGTCAACAGAATTGTGACAAAGTAGCCGATCACGCATATATCGGACCCGATCGTCTGAGACGCTTGTTCGAGCGCTCTTGACCCCGGGAGTCAGCTCCGCGGATGGCTCTCCAGCAGGTGGAGCATTGAGGGGCCGGCTCCGCCGGCGCGACGCCCTGGACGGAGCCAGGGGCTGCATTCATCGATGTGACGCCCAGGCACCGCCGATCTGAACCGCCAATGCCGCTTCTCGGGGCTCACCGCAGGCGCCGGGCGGCTCCACGGGAGGTCTCACCATGTCGCGCCCCCAGCGACTCGCGAGGGCCGGACTCCGCTCAGTCGTCGAGGCGGACAACGGCTTCGCCGACGCCGACGTCGACACGAATGCGAGCCTCGCCCGGACCATCGCGCCATCTGCACTCACTGCCGATGAGGAAGGAACGCGACGCCTGCACCCAGCCAGCCGGTACCAGCAGCTCGGTATCGCCGATCCCAGCGTCGATGTAGACCGATCTCACCGCCTCCACGGGTAGATCGACCGAGACCTCGCCGACTCCGAGGTCGACCTCGAGATCTGCCCTTAGGCCCTCGATCTCGAGCTCGCCGACGCCCATGTCGACAACCAGCGGCCGGTCCGCCGGATGGGTCACTCGGGCCTCGATCTGCAAGCTGTTCCACCAACGCCACCTGGAGTGCGGCGCCACCTCTACCCACAGGCTGCCACGCCGTCTCCGGATCTCGAGCTCTATCTCTTTCAGGTGCTCGCCGCAGCGCGACGAGTGGCGCTTGCAGCGCCCTTCGACCTCTATTCTGAACTCGCTTCCCTCGACTCCGATGATCTCGAGCTCACCTACCGGAAAATCGAGCACGAGCTCCTGTCCTGGCGCCAGCAGGGCCTTGCCCTCGACGATACGCGACTCGCCGGCCCAGAGGCCTCCGGCGATCGACAGACAGATGATGCCAAGTGCAATGAGTTTGTTCATTAGACTCTCCGATCTCTGGGGGCCCGCCTCGAGGTTCACCGTCGGGTACCGAGCTGGCGCGGCGGACTCCCAAGACTCATACGCAGACTCCAGCGACGATGTTTCACCGCCGTTCGTCTAGCCCGAAGCCAGGAGGGCGATGAAGCCGGCTTCGTCTAGCGTCTCGATTCCGAGCTCGACCGCCTTGTCGAACTTGGATCCCGGCTTGTCGCCGACGACGACGTAACTCGTCTTGCCGCTCACCGAGGTGACGACGCGCCCTCCTCGAGACTCGATCTCGCGCTTGGCCTCATCGCGGGTCATGCTCTCGAGCGCGCCGGTGAGCACGAATCTGAGGCCGGTGAAGGCTCCCGCGACCGCCCCTGCCGGCTTGCCCTCGATGAGCGCGATCCTACCGTCGAGCAGCGAGTCGATCAGCTCGACGTTGTGGGGCTCGCTGAGGTAGCCATCGATGGCCGCGGCCATGATCGAGCCCACGCCTTCGACCTCGACGAGGGCCTCCTCGTCGGCGGCTCGCAGGCGCGCCAAGGTGCCGAAATGACGAGCCAGCTGCCGGGCGACGGTCGCCCCGACCTCGGGGATGCCGAGGCCGAACAGAAATCGCGGCAGCTCGGTCTGCGCCGCCCGCGCCAAGCCTGCGACGAGAGCGTCGGCCGACTTCTCGGCGAAACCCTCGAGCGGCGTCAGCTGCTCCGGCAGCAGGTCGAAAAGCTCCGGCAGCCGGCTGACGAGCCCGTGTTCGACGAGCAGCTTGGCGGTCTCCTCCCCCAGCCCCTCGATATCGAGCGCGTTGCGCGAGCCCAGGTGGACGATGCGGCCAGCCAGCTGCGCCGGGCAGTCGAGACCGTTGGGGCACAGCGTGAACGGGCCGCGCTCGACCAGCGGTGTGGAGCACGAGGGGCACTTCTTCGGCATGCGGAAAGGCCGAGCCCGGCGCTTGCCCTTCTCCGGGATGCGCTCGACGACCTGCGGGATGACGTCACCGGCCCGCTGGACGCGCACCTTGTCGCCCTGGCGCACGTCCTTACGCTCCACCTCCGCACGATTGTGCAGGGTGGCCCGGCTGACGGTGACGCCGCCGATCTCCACCGGGCGCAGTATCGCCACCGGCGTGACGACGCCGGTCCGGCCGACGCTGGCGACGATCTCGAGCAGGCGAGTGACTTCCTTGCGGGGCTGGAATTTCATGGCGAAGGCCCAGCGCGGGTGATGCGAGGTCGTGCCGATCTCCTCGCGCGCCGCCAGATCGTCGAGCTTGATGACGACGCCGTCGATCTCGAAGGGGATCTCGTCGCGCTCGGCCGTCATCTGGTGGAAGAAGGCAACGATCTCCGCTGCCGTCGACACCCGCCGCCGCAGCTCACTCACCCTGAAGCCCCACGCCGCCAGGGCGTCGAGCACCTCCCAGTGCGTGTCCCCCGCGAAGCCCTCGGCCGCCAGGATGTCGTAAGCAAAGGTGTCGAGCGGCCGGCGGGCGGTGAGCCGGGAGTCGAGCTGCCGCAAGGCCCCGGCCGCGGCGTTGCGCGGGTTGGCAAAGGGCGGCCTGCCCTCGGCCATCAGGCGCTCGTTGTAGGCCTCGAACGGTCCCACCTCCATGATGACCTCGGCCCGGACGCTGAGGAATGAGGGAGCCGGAATGACGCCGGTCCGGAGTCGCAGCGGCACCGTGGAGATCGTGCGCGCGTTGGCCGTGATGCCTTCGCCCTCGAGACCGTTGCCGCGAGTCGCTGCCCGGACGAGGACGCCGCCTTCGTAGACCAGCTCGAGCGACGCCCCATCGAACTTGGGCTCGAGCACGTAGGCAACCTCGGCGGTCTCGCCCAGAGCCTTGCGCACGCGCTCGTCGAAACGCTCGATAGCCGCTTCGTCGGCGGAGGAATCGAGGCTCAGCATGGGCGCCGCGTGAGCCACGGTCTCGAAGCCCTCGAGCACCTCGCCGCCCACCCGCTGGGTTGGCGAGTCGGGAGTCACGAGCGCCGGAAACTCCTCCTCCAGGCCGCGCAGCTCGCAAAACAGCGCGTCGTAGGCCACGTCCGAGATCTCGGGCGCGTCGCAGACGTGGTAGAGGTAGTTGTGATGATCGACCTGGACGCGGAGTTCTGCGAGGCGCCGCACGGCCTGCTGTCGGTTCATCCCCGTACCTGGAAAGCCGTGCGAGCGTCGTGTCTCCGACTTGGCTTGCCGTATGACGGAGTCATTCGGCGTTGCTGGCATGGCGCGCCAACGCGGGCATGGCAGGACCCATGGCGAGGCGGCGCAACGCCGCCAGCAGCGCCGAGGGCCGGCCAGACGGTAGGCCAAGTCGGAGACACGGCACTAGGTCGCCAGGGTTTCCCAGTCCGAGTCCGGGGCGTCGGTGGCGATCGCCAGACCGCCGTCCGAACCGACGAACGCTGGATCCTTGACGACTCTCACCTTGCCGCCTCCGACCTCTAACAGCGCCTCCTGCAGGGCGGCACCGAGGCCGCTGATCAGCGAGCTGCCGCCGGTGAGGATGACGTTGTTGCGCACCTTGGCCTGGTACTCGGGCTCGACGCGGGAGATCAAGTCGATCATCGCCTCGACCACCGGCGGCAGCAAGGCAGAGCAGGCGGTGCGCATGTCCTCGGTGATGTCGAAATCGGTAGGTTTGCCCTGTGCCGGCGCCGAGACCATGATCTTGCCACTGAGCTGGCCGACGAAGCTGCCGCCCTCCTTCCAGGCCGTCACCATGTGACGGGAGAAATGGGCCTCGGGGTACCGGGTCTGGATCAGTTGCTCGAGCTGATCGTCGATCGAATCGCCGGCCATAGTCAGGGTCTTCTGATCCTCGTCCTTCGGGTAGCGGCCGTTCATCACGCACATGTCGGTAGTGCCAGCGCCGATATCGATGATCAGGGCGTGGAGTAAAGCGTCTAGGCCGTAGGCCACAGCGAAAGGCTCGGAGACGATCATCAGGAAGTCGACGAGCCCCTCCATCGACGCCCGCAGCTGCTGCTTGTTGACGCGCATCGCCTCCGCCGGCACGCCGACGACGGCCCGCACCGGGATCCCCTGCTCGCGCGCCTCGCTGACACCGGCGAGAGTGAGGAGCTGCTGCAGGAGCTCGCGCACGGCCATCGCGTCGCGGTCGGAGCCTTCCTTGATCAGGCCGCTCTCGAGCGGGCGGTGCAGATCGAGCATCAACCGGTTCTCGAGCGCCTCCTCGCCGATGAGGACATCCTGCTTGAGCACCTTCCGGGCCACCATGTCGACGGGCCAGCCGACATAGCTCAGAACCAGGTGCCGCTCCCCGCTCGAGGCCGATATGGCGCTGCGTGACGTCCCCAGATCCACTCCTACACTCAGCGCTTTCGTCTCGTTCTCCATGCCCTCTCAACTCCCTAGAGTCAGTTTCGGGTTAAGTTCCAAAGCATAGCTCCTAATGCCTTCGAAAATCGCCTGTGCCAGGAACTGCCGATAGTCCGCGCTCTCCAGCAGCCGCGCCTCCTGGTCGTTGGACAGGCAACCGACCTCGGTGAGGATGGCCGGCATTCTGGTGCGGATGAGAACTCCAAAGGGGGCCGACTTGACGCCGCGATCCTCGACTCCGGGATTGACGGTCTGCAACGACTTGATCAGCTCGTGGTGGACCGCGCGGGCCAGCTGCCGGGATTCCTCGCGCCGCACGTCAGCGTAGACCCGCTCCAAGGCCTGGCGGAACTCGCCCAGAGGAATCCCCGAATCTAGGTTCTCTCGTGCCGCCAGGCGTTGCAGCTCGGCGTCCTGCGTCGGGCCGAGATAGAAGGTCTCCACCGCCCTGACGTCGGCCTCCGCAAACCAGTTGACGTGGATCGAGACGAAGACGTCGCCCTCCTGCTCATTGGCCAGGCTGCCGCGCTCGACCAACGACAGCGTCTCGTCCCCTGTCCGGGTCAGCAGCGGCTCGAAGCCGTTGGCCGCCAGCAGTTCGGCCAATCTCTCGGCCATGTCGAGAGTGATCATCTTCTCCTCGACGCCGCGCGAGCTGGCTGTGCCCCTGTGCTCGCCACCATGACCGGCGTCGATGACGATACGTCGGACCGAGAACGGCAAGACCGAGCGATCCATCGGGCTGGCCGAATCCAGGTCGAAGCTAGGCGGGCCGACCACCGCCCTCGCCGTGCTCGGTCGCACCGGCGGCGGCGGGACCGCCAGCACGGGCCTCTCGGCGACCGCGACCGTTGGACGGCTGAGCCCCCGGGTGGCGAGAACAAAAGTTGCCGCGGAGAGGACCGCCAGCGCTCCGGTCCAGGCGCCGAGCCGGCTCAGCCGACGCCAGATCTTCCGGTGCCGGACCGCTGGCGCCGGCGATCCGAAGATCGTCGCATAGTTGTCCTCGACCGCCTGTTTGAGGAGTCGACGGCGCATCGTTCGCACCCTGGGCATTCGCGTCTAATCCACTCCGAATCAGTAGTTTACGTTCTCGAGCACTACGTCCACCGAATGCTACCAAACCTCTCGATTCGACGCTGTCGAACCGACGGACTCTGCTAGCCTGAGCTCCTTCGCCATGAATCGAGCCCGACCAGGACCCTCACCCGTCGAACGCGTCAGCAGCGAGCACCCGGATGGCCCCGAGTGGCGCGCCGACGCAATGGCCCAGAGCCGCCACACCCGGCTCGACGACGTCCTTCTCGAACCGATGGTGGATCGCGACCTCGAGCGAGCGACAATCCTGTGCGCCGAAGTGACGCGACGCTGCCTCGGAGACTTCGCTCCGGCGCTCATGCTGCTACCAGCCCCCGAACGACGCCGCGTGCAGGCCCTGGCCGCCTTCGGTTCGACCCTGTTCGACTTCGCCCGCCAATCGAGTCTCGACGGCGAGAAGCTCGCCCAGATCAACCGCTGGCACTTCGACCTCGAGCTCACCCTGGAAGGCGCCCCACCGGGGCAGCCGATCTTCGTGCTCCTGGCCGCAGTCCACGCCGAGCGCCCATGGCCGGAGCCGGCGCTCGATGCCCTGGTAGGCTGTGCACACCGCCGCGCCGTCAGGCAGCGCCCGGACTCGGCCGCGAGCGCCGAGAGCGACGCGCTGCGGCTGGCCCAGGCCCTGAGCGGAGCGCTGGTTCCCGGGCGCGAGTCCGAGACGGCGCCCTTGCTGGCCGCCCTCCTGCGCGTCGATCGCCTACTCGCTCTGGGCCAAGACCAGGGCCGGCATCAGGCCGGCCTGCCGGCCGACGAGCTGCCCGAGAGCTGGAGCACGGCCGCCGAGCGCACCGAGTCCGACGTCGAAGCCGCCATCGGGCTGGAATGCGAGCGTCTGGTGGCCGTCCTGGGCGCCGTTGGCGACCTGAAGGGTCTACCCGCACCTTGGCGCCGGACGCTCTCCTACGGCGTGCTGGCGGGCCGCAGACTGGTGGCCCGGGTGGCCAAGCTCGGCAGCGCTACGCTCGCGAACCCGCCGCACCTCGGCATCGGCGAACGGCTGATGCTGTTGTTACGCTGCCGCATACTGCCCTTGTGATGTTCAGGGATCACTACTCTGGGTGTTCTGCCCTCCAGTTCATCGCCATCCGGATGCGCTAGATTCCGCCGCCGGCAAGGGCAGCCAGCTGGTGAGCCAGGTACTGCCGATGCGCTTCGAGGACTGCCGCGTGTCGACGGTAGAGGTCACGCGCGACGTCCTGCTCGGGATCGGGGAGGGTGTCGACGTAGGCCGCCGGGGGCTCAGTCGGCCGCAGCGCCAGCAGCCGGGTGAAGATCTCGAGCCAGGGTCCGTTGCGGTCGAGCAGCGTGCCGCTCTCGTACTCGACCGCTGGCAGGTCGTCGACGTGGGGCGGGACGCGCGAGAGCCAGGGTTTGAGGTCTTCACCGGTGGCGAGCAGGAGCGGTAGCAGGTCGGCCGGGCGCGAGATGCCGAGATCGACGAGCTCGGCGGCGACCTCGGGTCGGGAGAAAGCGCGCGCTAGCACCTCCGGATTCCAGCCGTCTGCCCCGGCGGCCTTGCCGGTGACGATGGTGAAGGCATTGAGCGTGCTCGGTTCGTACCAGACCGCGACGTTGGGGAAGACGTCGCGAAAGGCGCGCAGGATCATCGCGTAGTTGCGCGGCGTCAGGTAGTACATAGGCAGCCACATCGAGGCTACACCGTCTTCCGTGAGCCGTGCGCGAATCAGTTGGAAGTATTCGTAGGAGTAGAGCGAGCCGTTGCCGGCGTAGGCGGGGTGGATCGAATCTGAGAGTACTGCATCGAAACGCTCGGGGGTGGCGAGCAGGAAGTTGCGACCGTCGTTGAGCTCGACCCGAACCCGAGGCAGGTCGAGAACTCCGTGGTTGAGGGCGAGAAAGTAGGTGTCGGAGGCCTTGAGAACCTCAGGACTGATCTCGACGATGAGGATGTCTTCGGTCGGGTGGCGCGAGACCGCCCAGGCTGTACCGCCGGTACCGAAACCTATGTGCACCACCGAGCGGGCCCCGCCGCCGAGCAGCATCGGCAGATGCCCCTGCATTTTCTGGACGGCGTAGAGCTCGGGACTGGTGCCCGCGACGGCGACACCGTTGAGCTCGAGAGCGAAGTATGGCTGATCATCCTTTTCTCGCCGACGGATGGTCACCGAGGCCTGGGCGTCCTCGTGAAAGTAGACGATGGCGCCCGGATCGTCATCACGAAAGGGCCCGGCTGAGAGGATCACGCGGTCCGGTGGGAGCACGGTGACGACGGCGAGCAGCAGGGCTGGCGCCGCCCATGCCACGCGCCGCCAGGGGCCGTCGGCGCGGTGCACGAGATAGGCACCGATGAGGGCGTTGGCCGCGCCGGTGACGAGCAACGCGTTCTGGGTTCCGACCGCGGGGATCAACAGGAAACCAGCGGCCAGCGAGCCCACGACGGCGCCGAGAGTATTGGCGCCGTAGACGCGACCCACGTCGCTGCCGAGACACCCGAGCTCGCGATTGAAGGCTCGCACGGCGATCGGGAAGCTCAGGCCCATGAGCAGAGTCGGCGGCCCCATCAACGGCAAGATCGTCAGCAGTTGGATGGCGCTGAGGCCACTGAAGCTCATCGGTCCGATCCACGAGCCGACGGCGAGAAACATGTTGTCGAGCTGGTTGAAGAGCAGGATCTGGAGGGGGATCCACAATCCGATGCCGAGTTCGATGAGTCCCAGGGCGCTCAATGGCGACACCAGCCGGTCGGCCCACGGGGTGGCGATCAGGCTGCCGAGACCGATGCCGAGGAGCACCACGACCAGCATCAGGCTATAGGCGTAGACGCTCGATCCCACATGGAAGACGAGGATCCTGGTCCACAGCACCTCGAAGGCAAGGCTGGTGGCTCCCATGGCGAAGAAGAGGACCATCAGCCCGCGCCGGTTCGTTCGGCTCCCGGCCGACGGCGCGGTGGCCGCGACTCTCGGGGCGGGAAGCGGCCGCGATAGCCTCCAGCTGAGCACGGCGGCGATCAGGTTTGCCCCGGCGGCCAGCTGCAGGGTGCCGTAGAGACCGACGGCGCGGATGCTGACGAAGCCGGCGAAGGCCGTTCCGAGCACGGCACCGGTGGTGTTGATGCCGTAGAAGAGCGCGCTCGATCGACCCACCCCCTGCGTCCGGCGCGTGACGGCGCGCAGCACGAGCGGCAGGGTGCCGCCCATCAGAAGGGTCGGCGGCAGCAGGGTGAGGGCGGCGAGCGCCGCCCGGCCGAGGGCGAAGAGCAACGGCTGGTTGCCCCAGGCGCGGTAGAGCTCGACGTAGCCGGTGTCGATCGCCGAGATCAGCCACGGCGAGACGAGGGCGATGAGACCGATCGCCACCTCGAGCGCCGCGTAAAGCAGGAGAGGGCTGCGCAGGCGGTCGCTCCACCGCCCGAAGAGGAAGGCACCGAGCCCCAGCCCGCCCATGAAGACGGAAAGCAGGGTGGCCGCGGCCAGGGTCGTGTTGCCGAAAGTGAGGCTCAGGTAGCGTAGCCAGACCACCTGGTCCATCAGAGAAGCGGCGCCCGAGAGCAGGAAACAGGCGGCCAGGATCGCCGTCTCGGTACCGGCGCCAAGCTCGCGCAAGAGGACGCCTTGACGACGGTTGCCCGGGTGGACTTTCGGCTCCGGCGGCGTCATCGCGGCCATTCTAATGTCTCGTGCGAGACAGATAGCTGCGTAGGGAGTCGGATCCGCGAAGCTGCGACGTCCGTTTCCGGGACTCGGTGCTTCAGTCGAGCTCTACGGCGGAGTGCGCCGAGCGCTCCCACATCCCGGTCGTGACGTAACGCTCCCCCGAGTCGCTGAGGATTGTGACGATGGTCTCGAACCTGCCTTCCGAGGCGACCTCGAGTGCCACATGGACGTAGGCACCGCCGGACGGGCCGACGAACAGGCCTTGCCGGGCCAGATCCCGGCACCGGCCCACAGCCTCATCCAGAGTGACTTCGATTCGACGGTCGATCAGCGAGCTGTCGAGGATCGGCGGCACGAAGTCACCGGGCTGGCCGAGGGGCTTGAGCCCTTCGATGCCCGGGAAGATCTC
The DNA here is from genome assembly GCA_027296385.1 of Acidobacteriota bacterium. Classification (GTDB taxonomy): domain Bacteria; phylum Acidobacteriota; class Thermoanaerobaculia; order Multivoradales; family JAHEKO01; genus CALZKB01. The sequence goes on from JAPUJD010000031.1 coordinate 16,910, forward strand.
CGGCACCGCGATCGCGATGTGAATGCCGGATCGAGCGCGCCGCAGGCGCCGGCCGACGCCGGTCAGAGTGCCACCGGTTCCCACCCCAGCCACAAACGCATCCGGCACCCTGCCCGTCGCCGCGCGGACCTGTTGCAGGATCTCGGCTCCCGTCCCTTCATAGTGGGCTCGCCAATTCTCCTCGTTGCTGTACTGATTGCAGTACCAGTAGCGATCCGGGTGATCCTGTGCCAGGCACCGGGCGGTGTCGACCGCATGGTCGTAGCCCTCGACGGGATCGGTGAGGATCAGCTCGGCCCCGTGGGCAGCGATCCTCTCCAGTCGCTCGCGGCTCGCGTTGCCCGGCACCACGAGGGTCACGGGGATGCCCAGCGCAGCCCCGAATTGTGCGTAGGCGATGCCGGCGTTGCCGGAGGACGAATCGAGAAGCCGGCGCCCGCCCGCCAGACGATTTTCGGCCAGCGCCCGGGTGACCATGCGGCTCACCGGACGATCCTTTATCGAGCCACCGGGGTTCAACCCCTCGAGCTTGGCGAAAAGCCGCACCCGCTGCAGCCCCCATTGCGTCAGGTCGATCTCGACAAGGGGCGTTCCGCCCACCAGCTCGACGAATCGTTCGGCCGCCCCACGGGGAGGCGACTCCGAGATCGGTGATCCCGCGGGGCCCACGTCAACCGCCATGCACCGCGCAGAACAACTCGTAGTCCGGATACTCCTCGATCACTGCGCCCTCGCAGCACCAGGCGCAATCGGGTCTCGGCTCCACCGCCAGCTCGGTGAAGCTCTGGCTCAGGGCGTCGTAGAGCAGCAGGCGGCCCACCAGCGGGTCGCCGACGCCGAGCAGGATCTTGATCGCTTCGACTGCCTCGAGGGTCCCGATCACGCCAGGCAGGATCCCCAGGACACCCGCCTCGGCGCACGAGGGCGCAAGCTCCGGCGGCGGTGGTTCGGGGAAGAGGCACCGATAACAGGGTCCCCGGCGCTTTTCATACCCGGGCCAGAAGACGCTCACCTGCCCCTCGAAGCGGAAGATCGACCCGTGCACGTTGGGGATCCCTAGTTTCACGCAGGCATCGTTGACCAGATAGCGAGTGGGAAAGTTGTCCGATCCGTCCACCACCACGTCGTAACCGGAGAAGATCTCCTCGACATTGGCGCTGGTGAGCCTCAGGGCGTAGCTGCGTAGCTCGATCGCCGGGTTGAGGGCCGAGAGGGTCGAGACCGCCGATTCCACTTTCGGGGTACCGATCCGTCGGTCGGTGTGGAGAATCTGTCGTTGCAGATTGCTGCGGTCGACCACGTCGTCGTCGACGATGCCGAGCGTACCCACGCCCGCGGCCGCGAGATAGAAGCCGGCCGGTGAGCCGAGGCCGCCCGCGCCGACCAGGAGGACCTTGCTCTCCAAGAGCGTGAGCTGTCCGGCTTCACCAACTTCCGGGATCGAGACGTGGCGGCTGTAGCGCTCGCGCTCGATGTCCGAGAGCACTCTCGGCACCTCGATCGGCAGGCCCTGACTGCCCCAGGCGCCGAATCCTCCGGCGACGGAGCACACGTTGGAATACCCCAGCCCCTGGAGGTCATGACAGGCAAAGAGAGAGCGAGCCCCGCCAGCGCACATCACCAGCAGCGGCTTGTCCAGCTCGGGCACCAGGTCCTCGATTCGCAGCTCGAGAAAGCCGCGTACGATGCGTTGCGCCCCGGTCGGGCTCCCAGCGGCGACCTCGTCGGGCTCGCGCACGTCGATGAGCACCGCACCCCGCTGCTGCTGGGCGAAGGCCTCCTCGGCCGTGACTTCGGGGACGGCTCGCTTGAGCTCCTGCAACCTTCGACCGCTGGCTGTCATGATCCTCCTCCGGCGACGGCCGGCACGATGTAGATGACTGCGTCCTCGGTGACGGGTGATTCGAGGCCGGCAAGCGACCTGATGTTCTTGTTATCCACGAAGATGTTGACGAAGTCGCGCACCCCGTCTTTGTCGGTCAAGATCTGTTGCTTCAATCCCGAGTGGATCTCGCTCAGCGAGCGAAGAACCTCGCCTACCGTGTCGCCTTCGACGGCGACTTCGGCGGCTCCTCCGGTGAAGGAGCGCAGTGGCGCCGGGATTCGTACCGTGGCTTGGCTCATGGTTCAGTGTCCTCCTGTTCGACGGCTTCTTCGACGAAGCGATCGCCGACCAGACGCCAGGATCGCAGTGCCGCGGCGCCATCGGCGGTGGTCGAAATGATCAAGTATGAGTAGCCTTCCCAGGCACTCTCGAGGTCGGTCCCCGAGGGACGGGCGGGATGGTCCGGATGCGAGTGCCAGATACCCACGATCTCCAGTCCCTCGGCTCGCGCCGCCCGATCGGTGGCGAGAAAGTCTTGCGGGTCGAGGAGATAGCGATCCTCTGGCCGCTCCAGGTTGAGATTGCGTGCCGGAACGACGCGGACCGTATCGATCTTCGTGTCCCCTGCCCGACCTACCAGGAGGCCGCAGGCCTCCAGGGGATAGCTCGCTTGGGCGAAGCGCGACAGCTCGTGTTGCAGGACAGCCGGCAGCCACAGCTGCGTGGAGGCTGTCTCTACTGCGCGGAGAGGGCTCATCGGGGGTCGACTCCATGGTTTTGCACAACAAGAAACCGCCGGGGCTAGCCCGGCGGTCAAGAGGTCCTTCAATGATTCAGCTATTTGCGATCAGAACTCCCGCCGGCGCCAGCGATCTCTGCGGTAACGACAGCAGCAAGTGCGTCGGCTCGCTCGCGTGGGTGTCCCGCCGGAAGGTCGAATGTGGGTCAAGATTCGCACGACGCCGATATAGTACCATGGCAGTCCTCTTTTCTCCACCGGCTCCTACGCAGGCCAGACCCGCATGACCTATCGCGCCACTGACCCAGCCGCGCCGATGCGCCTGGAGAACCTCCTTGACCCGAGGGGAATGTGAGCTCGCGCTCGGAGTTTCGCTACTCGGTCTACGCCTACAGCTCCTTCCACCTCATGGGGGACGCAGAGAAGTACCTTCTCGGCGAATTCCCTGACTGCGCCAGCGCGGTCGAGGCGTGCGAGAAGACTATCGACGATTTCTTGCTGTCTGTTCGCGACGGCTCTGGGGTCTTTCAGCAAGCCCCTAGCTCTCCCGAGGCACTGCTGGACGAGTACGAGAACTCCGGCCCCGACCCCTACATCGAATCGAACGATCCTAGGTGTC
>JAPUJD010000310.1 GCA_027296385.1 Acidobacteriota bacterium
ATGGATTTCTCCCGCGACTGGATCGGGCTTTTTGTGGAGCTGCCTCGGCTCGTTTAACTGACGGCGGGGCTGACCGTGGTCGGGCTCGCTGTCGAGGGCAGGCGAGCCCGCGGCGAGGACGTGATTCTCGATGTCGATGTCACCACCAACCGGCCCGACTGCATGAATCACCTCGGGCTCGCCCGCGAGGTGGCGGTGCGCTTCCGGCGCGAGCTCAGGCTGCCTGAGATCGAGATCGCGGAGTCCGACGAGTCGGCGAGCGACGCCATTGCAGTCGAGCTCGCCGATAGCGCGGGTTGCCCGCGCTACGTCGCGCGAGTGGTGCGAGGGGTGGAAGTCGGGCCGAGTCCGGACTGGCTCAGAGAGCGGTTGGAAGCGATCGGCCAACGGCCGATAAACAACATCGTCGACGTCACCAACTTCGTCATGTGGGAAACCGGGCAGCCGGTGCACGGCTTCGATCTGGCCAAGATCCGTGGCGGCAAGATCATCGTCCGTCGCGCCGCTGTCGGAGAGACGTTGATCACCTTGGACGGTGAGGAGCGCGAGCTCGATCCTCGAGTCCTCGTCATCGCCGATACGCAGCGAGCGGTCGCCCTCGGCGGCGTCATGGGCGGCCTCGACAGCGAGGTCACGGAGGCGACCTCCGATGTGCTGATCGAGTGCGCTCACTTCGATCCGGCCGTGGTGCGCCAGGGTGCGGCACAGCTCGCCATACACACCGACGCCAACCATCGTTTCGAGCGCGGAGCCGATCCCGAGAGTCCCGCCTTTGCCGCCGGGCGAGTGGCGCAGCTCATCACCGAGGTCGCCGGCGGCACGGTCCTCGCCGGGGCGGTCGACGTGCGTTCCGAGAGCATGCCGCAACCCCTTTTCGGGCATCTCGACCATCAGCGGGTGCAGGCCTTCGGCGGGGTCGAGATCGCGCCCGCCGAAGTCGAGCGCATCCTGCGCGGCCTCGGGTTTGCCCTCGAAGCCGAGGGCGAGAGCGGCTGGCGGGTAGAGGTGCCGAGCTGGCGCTACCACGACATGAAGACCACGCGAGCCGACGGCACCGTCTACGAGGCCGATCTCTTCGAGGAGGTACTACGTCACGTCGGCTACGCCAACATCCCTTCGGCCTTGCCGCCGGTGCGGGCGCCGGACGAGGGGTCGAGCGCAGCCCACGACCGGCGCCAGCGCCGGCGCCAACATCTCGTCGCCTGCGGTCTGGTCGAGGCGATCAACTACGCTTTCCACGCCGAGTCCGAGGATGGGCGCTTCGGCCTGTGGTGCGAAGGCTCACCCATCCGGCTCGCCAACCCGCTTTCCGAGCTCTACAGCGTGTTGCGCCGCTCGTTGATGAACGGCCTCGTCGCCAGCGCCGAGTTCAATCAGAACCGCGGTGCCGAGGCCGTTCAGCTCTTCGAGGCCGGCCATGTCTTTCCGGGGACCGGACAGGCCGAGGTCGAGACCGTGGCGTTGATCTTGGGCGGCGTGCGAGGAACGCCCTGGCAGAGACGAAGCCCACTCGATCTGTTCGATCTCAAGGGCTGCGTCGACAGCCTGGCCGCCGCCTCCGGCATAGGTCTCGAGTATCTCCCCGCCGCCGTGCTTGGAGTTCTTCCAGGAACAGGGGCTACGTTGCACGTGAAGGATGAGGACCGGGCGATCGGCTGGCTCGGACACCTGGCGCTCGAGGACTCGATCTACTCGCTCTACGGGGCCGAGCTCGAGGTCGAGGCACTGGTACCGGGCGATCGCTTCTCGACCGTGCGCGCACCGTCGCGCCACCCGGGTGTCGCGGTCGACCTCACGCTGACCCACTCACGGGGCGTCACCTGGAGCGAAATGGCGAACCTGATCGCCGAGTCGATGCCCGCCGATCTCGTCGACTTCGGTCTCAAAGACCGCTACGAGGGAGCGGGCGTGCCCGCCGGCGCCGTCAACACGACGATCTACTTCATCTACAATGCCGAGAGTCGCTCGTTGACCCAGGACGAGGTCAACCAACGGCAGCAGCCGTTGACCGACTCTCTGGAACGCCGGTTCGGTTGGCAGGAGGGGTAGATATGGCGGAACCCAAGTGGCTCGAGGACCTCCAAGGCAACGTGCAAGGGGCGATCAAGGAGATCGCCAGGCTCCGGAGGCAGACGAAGAGCCTCAAGACCCAGCTCGACAAGACGAAGGCCAAGCTGGCGCAAGCCGAAGAGGCGGCGGCCGCTGCCGCCACGGCCCCCGAATCCGAAGCTTGGCGCGCAGAGCGCAAGGAAGTGCGCCGGCGGGCCGTGCGGCTCTCCAAGACGCTCGAAGAGCTGGTCTAGGCGAGCCTCGATGAATCCTGAGAGCGTCGTCCGGACCCCGGATGCCAGGTTTGCCGACCTGCCCGACTATGCCTTCGAGCCCCACTACGTAGAGGTGGACGGGATGCGGATGCACTACGTGGACGAGGGGCCTCGCGAGACGGCGCCGATCCTGATGCTCCACGGCGAGCCTTCCTGGTCTTTTCTATACCGTCACATGATCCCCCCCTGTGCCGTCCACCACCGAGTGATCGCCCCGGACTTGATCGGTTTCGGAAGGTCCGACAAGCTGACCTCGATCGACGACTACACGTACCAGTCGCACATGGACTGGATGACCGCCTTCGTCGAAGCCCTCGACTTGAGCGAGATCACCCTGGTGTGCCAGGACTGGGGAGCCCTTATAGGACTGCGTCTCGCCGCCGAGCAAGAGGAGCGTTTCGCCCGCATCGTGGCCGCCAACGGTTTCCTCGTCACCGGCGATCGGCCGCCGCCGAGGATCTTCAAGTTATGGAAGGCTTTCGCCCGCTGGTCGCCCTGGTTCCCGATCTCCCGGATCGTGGATCAGGGCTGCTTCAAGACCCTATCGAGCGACGAGCGCCGGGCCTACGATGCCCCGTTCCCTTCCGCCAGATACAAGGCCGGGACGCGGGCGTTCCCGCGCCTTGTGCCGGTGACGGCCGGCGATCCGGCGGCGGCGGCGTGCCGCACCGCCTGGGATGTCCTCTCGCGCTGGGAGAAGCCCTTGCTCACGACCTTCAGCAATGGCGACCCGATCATGCGGGGAGGCGATCGGCTCCTGCAGGCCCACGTCCCTGGCGCTCGCGGGCAAGCGCACACGACTCTCGAGGGTGGGCACTTCCTGCAGGAGGACGCCGGGCCCGCCTTCGCCCAGGCGGTGCTGGATTTCATCGAAGTCAACAGCTGACCCCGGGGCGCGCAGTGGAATGGGAGCCATTCTCCTCTCGAGTGCTGTGCTATATTGCCGCCTTGACTGCTGGTACGTAGGCACTTGTCTTTTATTATCAGATTGCCTGCTGGCTGGCACCGACGAGGTGGATGAGAGAGTAGATGGCAAGGAAGACGACAGTCTCAACCGAGATCGAGATCTTTGGCACCGTCTACCCTGTTCGAGGAGACAAGGACCCTGAGTACCTGCAGGAACTGGCAGCTCTGGTTGACGATCGCATGCGCGAGATATCGCGCCAGGTCCAGACCGTCGACACGGGCAAGATTGCAGTCCTGGCGGCACTCAATTTTGCGGACGATCTAGTCCAATGCCGGCAGCGGCAGGATGGGGACTGGGGAAACGTGCAGGAAACGGCTACCGCTCTCGCCGAGGATCTCGGCAAGGCACTTCAGGAATAGACTTCAGCAGTTCGGAGCGGTGCGGAACACTGAGAGATTTGAACAGGCATCCCCTGTGTGGTTTGTGATGAGTCGATGAATATTAGAACCTACCGTAAAGTCTCGGGAGCCTCACTTCCGCGAGCCTGTGCCAGCCCCGCACGAACGGGGACGCTGACGGCCGCTGAGAGGGCACCCACCTGGTAAAAGCCAGGTTCTAGACTTCCGACTCACACGGCTTGCGCGGGGGGTGCAGGTTCTTCCCCGAGACACACCTGCGGCTCCGATGAGGAGGCCGAACGGTGGATCAAACAACGGTTTTTGCGCTGGCCGCAGTGGTGGTGGTCGTCCTTTTGCTGGCTTGGTGGCTGGGCACGCGCCGGCGCGCCGAGGGCGCGTTGATCGAGGCCAGGACCAAGGCCAAGGACATCCTGCGTCAGGCCGAGCGCGAAGCCGAGGCTAAGCTGCGCGAGGCCGACCTCGGGGCCAAGGAGAAGCTGCTCCAGGCCAGGGGTGAGTTCGAGACGGCCTCGCGCCAGCGGCGCGGGGAACTCGAGGCTCAGGAACAACGGATCGCCCAGCGCGAGGACAAGCTCGATCGTCGGGAAGAGGAGCGGCGCAGCCTCGAGAAAGAGGTCGAGGGGCGCGAACGGGCCATCGCAGAGCGCGAGCGTCGGCTCGAAGACAAGAGCACGGAGCTCGACGGACTGATCGCAGAGCAGCGCGCCAAGCTCGAGCAGGCGGCCGGGCTGACCGCGCAGCAAGCGGCCGAGGAGCTACGGCAATCGCTCTTTGACGAGGCGCGCATGGAAGCGGCGCACGAGGTCAAGCGGATCGGGGACGAGGCCCGCGAGAACGCCGATAAGGAAGCCCAGCGGATCATCGGGACGGCGATTCAGCGTTCGGCCTCGGACTACGTCGCCGAGACCACGGTCTCGGTAGTACATCTACCGAGCAACGACATGAAGGGCCGGGTGATTGGCCGCGAGGGTCGCAACATCCGGGCCCTGGAACTCGCCACCGGAGTCGACTTGATCGTCGATGACACCCCGGAAGCGGTGATCCTGTCGGGGTTCGATCCCTACCGACGTGAGATCGCACGCGTGGCATTGGAGCGCTTGGTCAAGGATGGGCGTATCCACCCCGCTCGCATCGAAGAAGTGGTGGAGAAGGTCAAGGCGGAGTTCGAGAAGCGGGTTCGCCAGGAGGGGGAGGCGGCTCTCTTGGAGCTCAACATTCCCAACGTGCACGCCGAGCTGGTGAAGTTGCTCGGCCGGCTGCGTTACCGCACCTCTTACGGTCAGAACGTGCTCCAGCACTCGAAGGAAGTCGCCTTTCTGGCCGCTACGATGGCGGGCGAGCTCAAGTCGAACGTGCCGGTGGCCAAGCGCGCCGGACTCTTCCACGACATCGGCAAGGCCGTCGACCGCGAGATGGAGGGCACCCACATCGAGATCGGTATCGACCTCCTGCGCAAGTACGGCGAGACGGAGGATGTGGTGCACGGGATGGCCTGCCACCACGGCGACTACGATCCCGAGACCGTCGAGGCGGTTCTGGTCACCGCGGCCGACGCGCTCTCCGCTGCCCGCCCCGGCGCCCGCCGCGAGGTCCTCGAGACCTACGTCAAGCGCTTGGAGAAACTGGAGGAGATCGCCCGGAGTTTCAAGGGCGTGCAAAAGACCTATGCCATTCAGGCCGGCCGCGAGGTTCGGGTCATCGCCGACTGCAAGCGGATCAGCGACGAAGAGGCCATCTGGCTCTCCAAGGACATCGCGAAGAAGGTCGAGGCCGAGTTGACGTACCCTGGGCAGATCAAGATCACCGTCATTCGTGAGAATCGGGCCGTCGAGTACGCCAAGTGATCCTGCTCTTCGTCGGTGACGTCGTCGGCAAGCCGGGGCGACGGGCCCTGGCTCGAATCCTCCCGCGGCTGGTGGACGAGCACCAGGTAGACTACTCGGTGGTCAACATCGAGAACAGCGCCGGCGGCTTCGGCGTGACGCCGGCCGTGCTCAGCGAGATCGACGAGCTCGCGATCGACTGCTACACCAGCGGCAACCACATCTGGGACAAGAAGGAGGGCGTCGAGTTGCTCGATCTCGAGCCTCGTCTCCTGCGGCCGGCGAACTACCCCGAGGGGGCGCCGGGCTCCGGGCTCCACGTCGGGGAGACGGCGGCGGGCATCAAGGTGGCGACGATCAACCTCGAGGGTCAGGTGTTCATGAAGGCTCTCGAGTCGCCGTTCCGGGTGGCCGACGGCCTGCTCGCCGGCCTGGACGACGACGTCAAGGTCATTCTGGTCGACTTCCACTGCGAGGCGACGAGCGAGAAGCAGGCGATGGGCTTTTTCCTCGACGGCCGGGTCAGCGCGGTCATCGGTACCCACACCCACGCGCCGACTGCCGACGAGCGCATCTTGCCCCAGGGCACAGCCTTCCAGACCGATGCCGGCATGACGGGACCCTACGAATCGGTCATCGGCATGCGGCACGATAAAGTGCTGCGTCGATTCATGACGCAGCTGCGCACGCCGTTCGAAGTGGCGAAACGCGATGTCCGGCTAGCCGCCGTCAAGATCGACGTCGACGAGAGTACCGGCCACGCTCGATCCATCGAGCGCTTCCTGATCCGCCATGAGCCCTGAGCCGTCCACGATCGAGCAGTTGAAACAGGTGCCCGGCCGTAACGGGGTGTCGGTCATCATCACGACCTACAACGAGGAGGTGAACATCGCCGAGTGCATCGAATCGGTCCTGTGGGCCGACGAGATCCTGGTGGTGGATTCGTTCTCGTCCGACCGCACGGTAGAGATCGCCGAAACCTACCCGGTGAGACTGAAGCAGCACCAGTACTTCGGCTCGGCGGCGCAGAAGAACTGGTCCCTCGACCGGGTCGAGCACGACTGGGTGCTGATCCTCGACGCCGACGAGCGGGTGACCGAGCCCCTGGCCAAGGAGATCCTGAAGCTTCTGGCCGGGGAGCCCAAGGCGCTGGGCTATTCCCTGCGCCGGCGCAACATCGTCTTCGATCGCGAGATCAAACACTCCGGCTGGTCGACCGACAAGGTCATTCGCCTATTCCACCGCTCGCACGGCCGGTACCCGAATCGCCGTGTGCACGCGGACCTCGACATACCCGGCAACGTGCCGGTGCTCAGACACGCGCTGATGCACTACACGTACCGCTCGCTCGGGCAGTACATCGAGAAGCTGATGAACTACGCCGAATGGGGAGCCGCCCAGGCCTTTCGTGAGGGCCGTTCAGTCGGCTTCATCGAGCTCGGCATCAGGCCTCTCTATCGGTTCCTCCGCACCTACTTCCTGCAGCTCGGTGTCCTCGACGGCCTGCACGGCCTCGTGGTGTGCGGCCTGCAGGCGTACGGCACCTTCCTCAAGTACGTGATGCTCTGGGACTACCGGGAGCGCGAGCGCCGCGGCGAGGAAATCGGCCTGCCGGCGTTCGACGACGACGAGAGGACCTGGGAGAAGCCTGCGGGCGAGCGCCCGCCCGCCTAGGACCTACGACGCACCACATTAGGTCACGCCGGTCTCGAGCGTGGCCGCGAAAAACACGATCTCGGGGGTTGCAGGAAGGACGAGATGCTCCTCGCCCGGCTCGAGATCGAGGTAGTAACGGAAGAGGTAGCCGTACTCGTAGGGCTCGTCGCTGCCGGTTGCGTTGTGCCGGTGAGTTGCCACCCAGGCGATCCGGTGGTCGCGCAGAAAGCCGCCGCCGGGCCGCGCCCACTGCAGGTGTTTGAGTCCCCGCCGCCAGCCTTTCCAACGACCGATGATGCCGTCCCAGCGGTCGACCTCGAGTCGGACTTCGCGTTTTCCCAGCTCGAGCACCGCCGTGCGCCGGCGATCGATCGAGGCGGCGAGGAGATACAGACGCCTGGCGTCGGGCCGCCATCGCAGCTCCTGGCCGGCGCAGGCAAGCGCGTTCTGCTGGGTGGCTGGGCCCAGGGTGAAGGGCACGGCACCGACCTGGAGGGACGACGGCCAGAGCTCGGCCGGCAGCGAGTGCCCGTCGGTGCCGAAAGGGACCCCCGCTTCGCCCTGGGCCGAAGTGGCTCGGATGTCGTAAGGCAGCGCCAGGGGTTCGTGCCGCGGGCGAGGTGGAGACGTGGCCGGCGGCGCCAGGTCGAGCCGCAGGGTTCGCAGAGCGTAGGGCCCGAGCTCGAGCTCGACGCCCGCCCCTGCAGGCGCGTCTGGTGTTCCTCGCGGTGAGCTCGTTGCCCGGACCGCCGAGCTGGGTAGCGGACTTGCCGCACGGGGCTCTTGTTCGCTGCCGTCGAGCCGTGTGACCTGGCGCACCGTCGCCGGAGTCTTGATGCGAAGAGGGTCGAGCCGCCGGCCACCGGTCTCCTGCAAGCGCAGGACCATGCCCGAGCCCTCCTCGGGCTTCTTGAGCGCTCGGACCAGGGCTCCGCGCCCGACTTCGAGCAGCGAGATGGTCCGGCCGAGCGCTCCAGGATGGGATCGCACCGGGCGGGCGGTCGGTCGGTTGGCGAAGCGCGAGGCGTGCTCGTCGGTGGTCGCCGGATCCGCGTGCGAGGTCAGGGCGAAGCGCAGGTGGTGCCGGCCGTGATCCTGACTCGCCTGGTGGCGGAACCTGCGCCCGACGCCAGGCGAGCGCAGAAGACTCAGCCGCAGGGTCCCCTCGTCGGGTCGATCCCAGCCCGACTGACCTTCGGCTATCAGCGCCAGCCCGCCGCTCGTCGGCGCTGCCCAAAGCCCCGGCACCTCGTACTTGGCCGGTGAGTTGACCCCGCGGCGCACGGTGCCGCAACCCAGACCATAGATCGCCTCCGGCGTCGTGGTGCACTGACGCAGTGCGGCCTTGAGCAGCCGAGCGCGAGAACGCCAGTCGACGTCAAGATCGATCTCGATCCGCTGGCCGGCGTCGCCGGCCGCCAGAGTGATTCGCTGCCGGTAGGTCGAGCCGGCGTAGCGCCGAGAGACTTCGAGCACGGCGCGTACCGGCCCCGATTCGACGAGAGCGATCGTCGCGTCGTTGCCGAGGGGTGTCGGCGTCGCGCCGATGTCACGGTGCAGGATCTCCCAGGCGGGCCAGCGGCGCGAGCGATCCGGCAGTAGCTCGAGGCGCAGCGGCGCGGCCAGAAGCTCGGTACCGCTTCGGCGATCGACCAGGCTGGCGATCTCGCCCGCGGCGTTGAGCTCTAGGCGGTAGAGATCGTTGGCGAGGCCGCGAGCGGTGGCCTCGAGCGCGCTCGCAGGGAGCTCGGTTCCCGGCTCCAGGTGCCAGACGGAGAGGCCGAGCGGCGGCAATGGCGGCGCGAAGACCACTCGGAGGTCGGCGCCGTGCCGGCTGACGATCTGGACTGGCACCGGTTCGCCGTCACCTCCGCGCGCCACCATGTGCTCCGGCGCGTCCGGCCATTCGAGCTCGAGCTCGACGAGGTCGCAGCGCCTTCGCTCGAAGGGGTTGAAGACCAGCACTGGAAGGCCCGGCCCGCTGGTGTCGAGGCAGGAGCCGACGGCGGCGATCGCGTCGTCGAGCACGGTCTCGAACTGGTTGAGGGAGATCAGCTGGTCGTTCCAGGTGAAGCGGTAGGCCTCGGGGATGCTGGTGCCCGTCAGGTCATCGTGCATCTGGTGCCAGAGAAAGCGCTGCCAGGCCCGGCGGATCATCGCGGCCGGGTAGGTCATGACCCCGAGCCAGTCGGCCAGCACGGCGGCGCGCTCCGCTTGGTCGGCGCGCTGTTCGCAGGCCCGGTTCCAGCGCTTGGCGGCGGCCTGCGAGGTCCAGCAGCCGGTGCCGTGGGTGGGCAGCAGAAGCTCCCCCTGGTGCCGTTGCAGGCGCGCGATCTGCTCCGCGGTGAGCGCTCGGAAGAGCGTGTCGGAGGCGGTTTGCACGACGTGGGTCGGCCCGTCGCCGTCGACGCTCTGCGCGATCCAATCGAGCGAATCGGAATCCAGGCTACCGCCACGATCTCCCAGGCCGACGTACATGAACGCCACTCGCAGCCCGCTCGCCTCGAACTGACGCTCGATCCGTCGCTGCCAGCGCTCGGCGTGGCTCAGGTCTTCGCTCAGGCCCTCGCCGTAGCCTTCGGGGCGCAGGGCGGCGACGACTCCCTCCCCATCCGGGCCGAGCCAGCGGCCGAGGTGGAAGGGGAGCTCTGCCGGCGCGCCCCAGTTGCCGAACTTCTGGGCCGAGAAGCCGACGAGGCCGCAGTGCGCGGCGATCGTAGGCAGCGCGTGGCCGAAACCGAAGCAGTCGGGCAGGAAGAGGTCGACGCTCGTCGTCCCCAGCCGGCTCTGGAAGTAGCGTTTGGCATAGAGGATGTGCCGCAGCAGGGATTCTGGTGCGACGCAATTGACGTCGGGCGAATCGAGCATGGTGCCCGCCGGGCGCCAGTTGCCGCTCGCCACGAGCCGCCGCAAGCGCTCGAACGCTTCAGGGTAGTACTCCTCGATGAGCTGGTAGCG
>JAPUJD010000311.1 GCA_027296385.1 Acidobacteriota bacterium
TCGCCAATGTAGGCACCGACTCGAGCCGCGGGGCGCCGACGATGGCTGCCAGCATCGGGATCAGGGTCAGGGCGATGGCGAGCGAGGCGAGGAGCGAGAAAGACACAGTCAGCGCCATGTCGCGGAACAGCTGGGCCGCCACACCCTCGAGGAACACAACGGGTAGGAAGACCGCCACCGTCGTCAGGGTCGAGGCGACGACCGCCCGACCGACCTCCGAGGCGCCGTCGCGGGCCGCCTCGAAAGCACCCTTGCCGGCCTCACGGTGCCGGTGGATCGCTTCCAGGACGACGATGGCGTTGTCGACCAGCATGCCGACGCCGAGCGCCAGGCCACCGAGCGACATGATGTTGAGCGTCGTGCCGGTGCGATACATCAAGAAGAAGGTGGTGACGATGGAGATCGGAATCGACACGCCGATGATCAGGGTCGATCGCGGATCCTTGAGAAACAGCATGAGCACCGCGATGGCGATGAGTCCGCCCAGCAGGGCGTTGCTCAGCACCTCGCGAATCGACGCCTGGATGAACTTCGACTGGTCGACGCCGGTCACCACCTCGATGCCCGCGGGCAGCTCGTCGGCGATGCTCTCCAAGCGTTCCCTGACCGCCCGTGCCACCTGCACGGTGTTGGCGTCGCCTTCCTTGTAGATCGCCAGCTCGACCGCCTCCAACGCGCCGTGGCGAGTGATCACCTCTCGGCGTTTGTGGCCCCGGAGCACTTCCGCGACGTCCCCGACTCGCACCACCCGCCCGCCCTGTGAGGTGAGCACGGTCTGCATGATGTCGTCGAGTCCCTCGAACTCGTTGTTGGCCCGCACCAGGTAGCGGGCCTCCGACTCGTAGAGACTGCCGCCGGCCTGGTTTACGTTCTCTCGCAGGAGCTTCTCGTTCACCTCCTGAATCGTCAAGCCGACCAAGGCCAGCTTGCCCTCGTCGACCCGAACCTGGATCTCCTCTTCATAGCCGCCGTTCACCTTGATCGCGGCTACGCCCTCGGTCGATTCCAGGTCCTTCTTGACGATCTCCTCGCCGACGTAGCGCAGCTGGTAGAGACTCTCGCCGCCGGTCAGATAGAGCCGCAGGATGGGGTCATTGGCCGGGTCGAACCTCAGCACGATCGGCTTCTGGGCCTGCTCAGGCAGGCGAATGACGTCGAGCTTCTCACGCACGTCGAGGGCCGCGAAGTCCATGTCACGCTTCCAGTCGAACTCGAGCGTCACCTGGGACACGCCGGGGCGCGACACCGAGGTCAGACGCTGAACGCCGGAGACGACGCCGACGACCTCCTCGATGGGGCGCGTGACTAGGCTCTCGATTTCGGCCGGAGCGGCACCCGAGTAGCGGGTCTCCACCGTCAGGCTGGGATAGGAAAGGTCGGGTAGGAGATTGATCGACAGGCGCTGGAAGGCCACCAAACCAAAGAGCACCATCGCCACGGTGGCCATGGCGATCGTGACTCGGCGGGTGAGGGAAAACTCGATCAGACGCATGAGTTGGCCCCTAAACCTAGCTGGCTTCGGCGTCGGAGCTGGTTTCGGCGTCGGACTCCGCGTCCTCTTCCGGCTCCTCGCCCAGGATTCGGACTCGAGTCCCCTCGCGGAGCCCGCCCTGGCCGGCCACGATCACCCGGTCACCGAGCTCGAGCCCGTCGAGCACCTCGACCCGCCCGGAATCCTCGATTCCCAGGGTCACCGTGCGCTTGGCCGCGGCTTCGCCGTCAGCGACAAAGACGTGGCTCGACTGCAGCTCGCGCAGGACAGCTTCGCGCGGCACCAGGATCACATCATGATGGGTCTCACGAACCACATGGATGGAGACAAAGCTCCCTGGCCGGATCTCGGGGGGCGGCGACACCGCCTCTACAGTCACCTTGACGGTGCCGGTCGCGGTATCGACAATTGGACTGATCTGGCGAATCCGGCCGCTCAGGCTGGTCTGCGGGTTGGCGTTGAGCTGGATGCGCACCGGCGTACCGACCCCGAGGCCCACGATGTCGCTCTCGGAGAGGTAGATACGCGCGATCAGGGGCTCGAAGTCCGTGATCTGAAAGAGCTTGTCGCCCGGACGCACGTGCTGGCCGAGCTGGATCTCGCGCAGTGTCACCCGGCCGTCGAAGGGGGACTTGATGACCGTCTGCGCCAGAGCCCAATCGGCTTCAGCCAGCTCCTGGCCCGCAATCTGGTAGTCGACGGTCAAGCGGTCGTTCTCCTCACGGCTGATGAGCTCCTTTGCCATCAGATCCCGACTGCGCTCGAAAGCCAGCTCGGCATTGGCGCTGCGCAACTGGGCCTTCTTCAGCGCGATCTGCTCGTCACTCGGGTCGAGCCGAGCCAGCACTTGACCGCGCCGCACGGAGTCGCCCTCGTCGACACTCAGACTCGTCACCCGGCCCTCGACCTCGGAGAGCACCGAGACGTCCTTCTCGGCCACAAGATTGGCCGTGGCGCTGATGTAGGCTGCGACAGTGCCCGCGACGGCCTCCGTGACCTCGACCGGGACCGGGGCCTTCTCCTCGGCGGTCTCTTCTGCGCTCTCCGCTCCGTTGGCGTCTCCGGCGCCACTTCCGAGCACGACCAGGGCGACGATCGCAGCCACCACGAGCACTCCCCCAGCGGAGATCCACCTCCGAAGGCGGCGCTTCCGAGCCAGCGAGTCCGCCTGTGCGTCAGGCTCCTCGCTCGACTTGTAGTTTTTTTCCAACCCGGTCTCAGCCTGCTCTTTTTCGCTCATCTCTCGATGTCCTCTCGGTCGCCCTCCGGGCGTGTCTGTGGCCGCCCGCACAATGTCTGTTCTTCCCTCGATTACGGCATCGCCGGGAGGAAGGTTTCAGCCGCCCGGCGGGCCGCGGGTCGCAGCTGCCGTGGTCTAGTAGCCCATGGCAGAAATACTGCGAACTGCCGCAGCCCTCACGACTCGAGACGCAGCGCCAGCCCAGAAGGTTCCGCTGCGGCCATGCACCTTCGGACCCGAGGTCTCTGCGCCGGCCCACAGGGCCTCTGCCATGGGCTGGCAGGCCAATGATACCATCGGGCACCGGTCGGCTCAGCGAAAGGGTTTCTTGATTCGTCCCGACCCCGGTTGAGCATGCAATCCACCTCCGAGATCCTCGGCTCCTTCCTCCAAGGACTGCGCTATCTGACGGGTGCGACCTCGGCCGTGGTCTTCGTTCGGGCCCCGGCCGACGGCAGTATCGAGCCCATCCTGCTGCGCGACGGCTCCGGAGATCCGGTGAGCGAGCTACAGACTCTCGACCGGGCACAGGACGAGGCCGCCGAGCTCGACGCCACATACGCCAATGGCGGATTCGCCGTGGCCAGCCGTAGCGCCAACGGTTGGCTCATCCGCCTGAGCAACCCAGCGATCGCCACCAATGGACCTCCGAAGTCCGACGAGCTACCGCAGCGCCGGCGTGTGGATCACGCTCCCGACCCCAGGTCCCACGGCTGGCTCGGCCTGACCTACGACGACGCCTCCGGCGACCCCGGTGCCCTGAAGCTCCCCCCGGAGTCGACCGATGATATCTCCCCGCTATGGCGCTGGGTGGCCGAGTTCGGTGCCAGCCTGGCCGAGCAGGCCATGCGTGTCCAGAGCACGCTACGCGATCCGGTGACGGGGCTGGCCGACCGCATCGCCTTTCAGGCTCTGCTGAGCGATCACGTGGAGCGGGCGCGCGACCTCGGGAGTTGGCTGTCGCTGGTCCTGATCAATCCGCACAACTTCGGCCAGGTCAACGAACGCTTCGGCCGCCAGGCCGGCGACTACGTGATCCGCGAGCTGGCCGACCTCATCTGCCTGACGCTGCGCGATAGCGATCCGGTCGCACGCTACGGTGGTGCGATCTTCGGAGCCCTTCTCCCCAGAACCTCGACCGCCGACGCCAAGCGCGTCGCCACCAAGCTCGTCGAGGCGGTCCGCAGCACCGCCTTCATGGATGGCGAGGTCAAGCTCGAGCTGTGCTGCGGCATCGCTTCTCTCGATCCGGAGCACGAAACGCTGCCCCAGCCCCTCGACCTGGTCCGCCGCAGCGACTACGCCCTCAACGTTGCCCGACGCCGCGGCGGGAGCTCGGTCGAGCTCTGGCAGGAGGGCGCTGCGGCAGGCAGCCGTCGCGACGCCACTCGTATCAGCGAGATCTTCAGCGGTGATCTGACACGCGACTACCGCAACATGGCCTTGCTCCGAGACACCGTCGACATGATGGCGCAGAGCAACGACATCGAGGCGTTGGCCGCGCACGTGGTGGAGCGGCTGTACTCGGCTTGCAAGGCGGATCGAGTCGGGCTGTTCAGCCGAGACCGAGAAGGAGGCCCCGAGCTCGTCCGCGGGATCGCCCGGCCGCCGTCGCCAGTCGGCGCCCGTCGCATGTCCTTCGAACTCGAGGCCGGATCCCTTGCGCTACTGGCCGATGCGATGGCGACAGCCGAGGTGCGCAGCGGCGTCGTCGCCTCGCTGGAGGGCAAGCAGCTCGCCTTCGCCGTGCCCCTCGTCGCCGGCGGGCGTCCCTTGGGCGCGCTCTATGTCGACGGCGCCGTCGAGTCGATCGATATCGACACGACCGACCTCATCTTCTTCAAGGCCCTCGCCTCACAGCTCTCGATCGCACTGGAGAGGGTGCAGCTCGCCCGGGCAGGGAGCGATCGTGGCACCGTCAAGCTCGAGGCCGAGCTCACGGCGCTGCGCACGGCGGTCAAGGAGAGCAGCCTCGTCTATTGCTCGTCCGCCATGGAGAACCTGATGGCGACGGTAGAACGGGTCGGCCCCACCGAGGCAACGATCCTCATCACCGGCGAGAGCGGTACGGGCAAGGAGCTGATCGCCCGCAGCCTGCACGCGAGCAGCCCGCGAAGCAAGCGAGGTCTCGTCGTGGTGGATTGTGCGGCCATCGCCCCGACCCTCATCGACAGCGAGCTTTTCGGGCATGATCGTGGGGCTTACACCGGGGCTCAGAAGCGGCGCTCGGGCCGGCTCGCCGAAGCCGACGGCGGCACGGTTCTGCTCGACGAGGTCGGCGAGCTGCCGCTCGAAGTGCAGAGTCGCCTGCTACGCTTCGTCGAGGAGAAACAGATCACCCGGGTCGGCGAGTCGAAGCCGACTCGAGTCGACGTGCGCATCCTGGCGGCGACCAACCGCGACCTCGAAGAAGAGGCGCGGGCCGGCCGGTTCCGGTTCGACCTCTACCACCGCCTCAATGTCGTCCAGCTCGGCGTTCCCCCGCTGCGGGATCGACCGGACGACATCGCCTATCTGGCGCAGCACTTCCTGGCGCAGTTCAGCTCCCAGTACGGCAAGGTCGGAGCTCGACTCTCCTCGGGCGCGACTCAGGCGATCCAGGCCTACGGTTGGCCCGGCAACGTCCGTGAGCTTCAGAATCGCATCCTCCAGGCCGTGATCCTGCTGGAAGATCGAGCCATCGACGCCGCCGCCCTCGGCCTGCCCGACAACTCGGAACAACCGACGATCAGGCGACGCCCGAGAGGCCAGCACCAGCAGCTCGCCACCTCCATCGAGGACGCTCTGCTCGAGCTCACAGAGGCGCTCCACGAGCGGATCTCCGCCGTCGTCGGCGACGAGCGGGGGCTGCGGCTACCGTTTGGCAAATGGATCAGCGAGGACCTGCTGCTGGAAGCGGATCGCGCGGAGGCAGGAATCGCCCGCCGGGCGGCCCGGCGCCTCGGGCTCGCCGAGACGACCTATCGCCGGCGCCTCAACCAGGCAACCGAGCTCGAGCGCGCCGGCCTCGCTCCTCGCCCCGAGGGCTGGAGCCCGGTTCGAGAGGCGCTCACGACCCTGCTCTACGCCCAAGATCGAAAAGGCCAGCCGCTGATGCGGCTGGCCGAGGCAACACTACTCGATGAAATCCAACTACTGCTGCCTGACGACGAGGTCATGGGAGCTGCGCTGCTGGGCGTCACCCTCCCGACCTATCGACGGCGGCTCAGAAGTCTCGAGACATCAGCCTCGACCACCGTCCCCCGGGAATCCATGGCTCGCTCGGAGGCGAGCCGATAAGAAGCGGAAAGAAACCGTTCGGCGCTGCCTACCGGTTGGAGTTCACATTGGTGCCACCCTTGGTGAACGGGTCGTCCATCAGCGGGTCGCAGGTCGGACGACAGCCTTCTTCCGAGAAGATGTCGCGACTCTGAAAGGGGTCTCCGCTACTACCGGTCGAGACGACAGAAACGATGGGCATCATGATGATGGCGATAACTGCGATGAGTCGGAACATGTGTTCTCTCCTTTGTACTGCAGGTTGTTGGTCTCCGGGCTCTGCGACGCGGAATGCGTGAGGCCGGTTGATCGCGGTGATTTCGGGCGAGACAAAACATCGCTTAGCAACATTTCGCCATGCGTAGATTTACGGGACGGAGATTTAGAGCCAAGAAGGTGGCTCCTCAAGTGACAATATTTCGTTCGGCCCCCCCAGGGCTGCGTAAAACGAGTCCCCTCTTTGTAGCCCACCCGACCAACAAGTGCAAGGGACACTGTCACATGGCCCTCGCTCCATGACTCGGTCCCACGCTGGCTCCGGTTCGCCAGGAGCCCTCCTGTGCGCTACACTTAGCTCTGCAACTCTGGGAGCCTGCTGCTGGTGACTTGCTTCAAGCCTCTGCTACGCTGGTCCGTGGCAATATGGGCCTCGGTCCTGTCCGCCAGCCCGGCGGCAACCGAGCTCGCGAACCTCAGCCATCAGTTCCGGCAGCCCTTCGACGAAGCCGACACCCTGATCTCGCCGGTTCGCCACATCACGCAAGACAGCAATGGCTTTGTCTGGTTCGCTCAGCGACGTGGGCTGAGACGATACGACGGACTCTCGCTCACCGAGATCGAGAGGTCCAACTCCAGCCCGATCAGCAGCCTTGCAACCGGCGTCCACGGAGATCTTTGGCTCGGAACCGAAAGTCGAGGCCTCTCGAGGTGGGACGCCAAGCGCGGCGTGGCAGCGGGTTGGAATCAGCCAGTCGAAGGTGTGGAGCCGGACAGTCGAATCACCGCCCTGGCCACCGACGTCCGTGGCCGTGTCTGGATCGCGACCTCCGCCGGCGGCGTGAGCCGCCTGAACGCGGCCACTCTGGAGAGTCGCTTCTATCCGTCCCAGCAGATCGACCCGAGCGCGCTCGAGAGTTTGCGGATCACGGCCCTCTTCGCCACGAGCGACGGCCGTGTCTGGCTGGGATCCGTCGCTGGGCGCCTGTACAGCTTCGATCCGACCAGCGAGAGCTTTCAGCGGGTCCGGCTGCCGGCGAACCTAGGCGACGTCACCGTGATCGTGGAGGGTAGCGAAGAGCACCTGTGGGCGGGCACCCGTGCCGGGGAGCTGGTCCGCGTGGATCGCTCCTCGCTCACCGGCGACGTCGTCATTTCGTGGGCTGGAGCCCTGCCGGAAGACGACAACGGGAGCATACGCGCCCTGGCCGAGGACCCTCAGGGCCACGTGTGGATCGGGACCGAACGAGGCCTCAAGGTCCTGGCGCCCGGCAGTGCGATGGCGCGCCCGGTGGGCTCGAACCCGGAGCATCCAGGAGAGCCCAGCACCGAGCCCGTGCACGCCCTGTTGCTGGATCGCAGCGCCGTCTTGTGGGTCGCGGCCGGAGATGGCGGCATCGCGACGACGAGCACTCGAGCCGGCGCCTTCAGCCAGTGGCGGATCGATCACCACGGAGCGAGTGCACCGATCATGGCTCTTGCCGAAGGCCCCGATCGTTCGCTCTGGGCCGGCACGCATCGAGCGGGACTGTTCCGTCGGTTCGAGAACGGTAGCCTGCGGCACTACGGATCGAAAGACGCGACGCCGCAAGACACGAGCGCTACTGCGTTGCTGTTCGACCGTCGCCACCGCTTGTGGATCGGCACCTTGCAAAAGGGGCTCAGCGTGCTGGACATCGACACGGAGACCTTCAAGCACTATCGCGGCGACCCTGGCCGGCCCGGGAGCCTCAACAACGACACCGTCACCTCGCTGTTCGAGGACAGAGAGGGCCGAATTCTCGTCGGCACCTACTACGGTGGCCTCAACGTGTTGGATCCTGACACGGAGACGTTCCGAGCCCTCGAGCACGATGCGGCTGACCCCTCCAGCCTGAGCGAGAACGACGTGCGCTCGATCCTCGAAGACTCCCAGGGCCGGTTGTGGGTGGGGACGGCCCACGAAGGGCTCAACCTGCGGACCACGGCCACAGCTGGTTTCCGCCACTTCAAGCACGCCGCGGATGACCCTGGCTCCCTGGCAGACAACGCCGTCGTGACGATCGCCGAGGACCGCTCGGGCCGAATCTGGGTCGGGACCCATCTCGGCCTCCATCGCGTCGTCGAGGAGAACGATCGGGTCTCTTTCGAGCGCATCGGTACCGAGAGCGCTCTGCGCGGCGTCAAGGTCTTTTCGGTCACCGAGGACGCCGACGGCAACCTCTGGCTCAGCACGAGCCAGGGCATCTCGCGGCTCGACCCCAGGACCGGCAAAGTCGTCAATCTCGGCCGCGACCACGGTCTACCGCCGGGCGGCTTCAGCTTTGGAGCCCACGCGACGACGAGCGCCGGACTCTTTGTCTACGGCAGCAAGTACGGAGTGACCACGTTCGACCCGACGAAGGTGTCACTGGAGCCGTATTCACCGAAGATCGTCCTGACGGGCGTCGCCACCAAGGGACTCCCCACCGAGAAACCACATGCAGATTCCTGGACGCTGCGCCATGGCGACGACGTCATCTCCTTCGAGTTCTCTCTGCTCGACTTCATCGCCACCCATCGCAACCGCTACGAGCATCTGCTGGAAGGGTTCGACGAGGACTGGATCGATCTCGGCAACCACACCCGAGCAACGTACTCCAACCTCCCGCCGGGCCGCTATACCTTCCGCGTGCGCGGCACGAACAGCGAAGGCGTTTGGTCGGCCGAGGACGCCACCCTGGCCCTTCGCGTCCTGCCTCCGTTCTGGGCCACCTGGTGGGCCTATGCCCTCTACGTCGCGGCGGCTTTCGCTCTCGCACTGGCCTACGTTCGTCATCAAGCCCGCAAGCAACAGCTCGAGGCGCAGTACACCCATCGCCTCGAGCGCGAGGTCGACCGGCGGACAACCGAGCTCGCCGAGCAGAACGCGAAGCTGCGCTATGCCAACGAGCTCCTCGAGGTGGCGAGTGTCACGGACTCGCTGACCGGGGTCCGTAACCGGCGCTTCCTGCTGACGACTATCGAGCAGGACATCGCCCTGGTCGACCGTTCGCTCGCCAACGATCCCGACGACACGCGCCAGGACTCGGCGTTCGTCTTCATCCTCTTCGATCTCGACGGTTTCAAGGAGATCAACGATTCTTACGGCCACTCAGCCGGAGATCTCGTCCTGTTCCAGATCCGCGATCTGCTCAACCAGGCATGCCGCAGCTCGGACACTCTGATCCGTTGGGGCGGCGACGAGTTCCTGATCGTCGCCCGCGAAGCGACGCGAGCCCACGTCGAGGCGCTGGCCGAGCGTATCCGGCAGTCGGTGGCCGATCACCTCTTCGACATCGGAACCTCGGCGCCGGTCCAGCTGACATGTTCTCTGGGCTTCGCCTGCTATCCGTTCGTGCCTTCCAGTTTCAGGCTCTACTCCTGGGAGGAAGTCATCGACATCGCCGACCGGGCACTCTACGTGGCGAAACGCCACGGCCCCAACATGTGGGCCGGGATCTTCGGCACCAAGCAGACCCAGGAGACGCCGCCGGAAGACCTCCTGGACATGATCAGGGAGCGACCCGAGCTGCTGGATGCCGAGGGCAGCATCCGACTCGTGACCTCGCGGCCAACTCATCTCCAGCCTGCGTTCCACCCGACGACGTCGACTAGGCAGCAAGCTTTGTGAGCACTTCGCCCAGGCAACCTCCATCGCACGAGCTGTCGCCAAGCACGGCGCCGGCCGGCGTCATGTCGTCCGACGAGATCACCGGCCTACCCGACCGCCGAGCCTTTCGCCGGCTCCTGGCAGCGCGACTGGAGAGCCAGAAGTGGGCGAACCCGCTGGCGGTCATTTTGCTCGACATCGACCGCTTCAAGAAGATCAACGACAGCCTCGGCCACGACTTCGGCGACCGGGTCTTGATCGAGCTCTCGCAGCGGCTCGGAGCGACGCTGGGCGGTCCCTCCAGCGGCCGCTTGGTCGGCCGGTACGGCGGCGACGAATTCGCCGTCATGCTGGGCGATCTGAACCGGGTAGGGGACGTCGCACAAGCAGCCCGGCAGATCCTGACAGCCCTGGCGGAGCCTCTCGTCGTCGAGCAGCGGGAGATCTTCATCACCGCCAGCGTCGGCGCTGCCGTGGCCCCGGCCGACGGCGAAACGGCGGAACTGCTCCTGCGCAACGCCGAGACTGCGATGTACGCCGCCAAGAAGGCCGGCCGAGACGCGTTCCGCTTTTACACCGACCCCATGAGCACCTCGGTCGTGCGCAAGTTCGACCTCGAGAACAAACTCCGCCGGGCAATCGAGCGCGACGAGTTCGAGCTGCTCTACCAGCCGATCGTGCACGCTCGCCG
Source organism: Acidobacteriota bacterium (assembly GCA_027296385.1). Lineage (GTDB taxonomy): Bacteria > Acidobacteriota > Thermoanaerobaculia > Multivoradales > JAHEKO01 > CALZKB01. The sequence continues at coordinate 10,508 of JAPUJD010000311.1, forward strand.
GCAGACCCTGGCCGGCTTCGAGGCTCTCCTGCGATGGCACCGGGACGACGAGCAGGAGTGTCCGCCGGATGACTTTGTTCCGGTGGCCGAGGAAACCGGGCTGATCGTCGAGATCGGCGAGTGGGTACTGCGCGAGGCGTGCCGGCAAGGGCACGAGTGGAACCGCCAGGCGGCCTCTCCGATTCGGGTCACCGTCAACATCTCTCACCGGCAGTTGCGTAGCCGAGGATTCGTCAGCTCCGTCGCCCGCATCCTCGACGACACGGGTCTCGATGCGCGACTGCTCGAGCTCGAGATCACCGAGGGCGGTGTCGTCCGCAACGAGCGAGAGACCCTGACCGCGCTCCACCAGCTGAAGGTTCAAGGCATCCGGCTCGCGGTCGACGACTTCGGCACTGGGCATTCGGCACTCAGCTATCTCAAGAAGTTCCCGCTCAACACCCTCAAGATCGATCAGTCGTTCACTCGCGGAATCACTACCGACGCGGGTGACGCGGCCATCATCACCGCGACGATCAATATGGCCCACGGACTCAACATGACCGTCGTCGCAGAAGGCGTCGAGCTCGAGGAGCAGCTCTACTTCCTGAGCCAGAACCACTGCGACGAGGTGCAAGGCTTCCTCTTCGCCCACGCCCTCGACGCAGCCGAAGCGACCCGGCGGTTGCAGACTCACATCTGGGGACCCTCTCCGGAATAGGGGCTGGTTGAAAAACCTTCGCGGGTCGCGCGACAAGGGCTTGGGTTCACCGAGGTATACTCCCGCCTCGTGAGAGTCCAAAGTCAAACCGCCGCGGCCCTGCGAGCTCTCGCGGCCGACGAACCCATCCCCTTGGTCGTGGCGGGTGACTGTATGAGCCCTCTGCTGTGCTCCGGCGAGCGAGTCCGCGTCCGGGGTGCTCGACTTTATCTACCTGGCGACGTTATCGCCTTCCGCCGCCAAGACGGGCGGCTGCTGGTTCACCGCGTCCTCGGGTACGTTTACGGCCGCGGGAGGCTGGGCATCGTCGCCAAGGGTGACCACCTGTCGCGCGCGGACGAGCCCGTCGGCCTCGAGAGCATTCTCGGCCGAGTGGTCGAGTGCGAAGGCCGGACACTGGCGATTTCTCCGCGCCGGCGCTGGCGCGCCGGCGTCGAGTTCGCCCGCACCCTGGTGCGGCGCACCGTTCGGCCATGGGCTTCGGCGAGCAGTTCCTGACCGAGCCGGCCCTCTTCCCCGCTCGACTGGCGGGGGCCACGGCGGGTGACCTCTCCCTGGCCGTGGACGTACCCGGTGGCCCATACCTGATCCAAGGATTGAGCCGCTCGCAGCTCGAGGCTCTGAGCGAACGTTATGGCGAGAGATGCCTCGGATCATCAGCTCTCGAGGCGTCGATCGCTCTCGAGGTGTTCGCCGCCCTGCCGAACGAGTTCATTGGAATCGACCGCACGGGGTGGACCAACACCCTCGACTTCGACTACGGGGAGCACGCGGTGCGAATCGCCGGCGACCGGGTGATGGCTCAGATCGCCTGGCGGCCCGAGCTCACGGCGGCCCTGTGGACGCCACCCGAGGCCGGAGACGGCTTTCTCGAGAGATTCGAGAACTGTTTCCGGATCCTGGTGGCCTACCGGTTGCTCGAGCTCGGCGGCGTCGTGCTCCACAGCTCGGGGGTCGTCTCCGCCGGCAAGGCTTGGGTCTTCTTTGGCCATTCCGGAGCCGGCAAGACCACGATCGCGCGCCGCAGCCTGAGCACCGGGCGCACGGTGTTGAGCGACGACATCAACGCCCTCTTCATCGACGACTGCGTAACCTACGCCGCCAAGATGCCCTTCGCCGGAGAGCTGGGGCACACCAACGAACGCATCGGCCCCTTCCCGCTGGCTGCGCTCAACCGGATCGAGCACGCCGCCACCGAATGGTGGCGCCCCTTGAGCACGGCTCAGGCCGTCGCCGCTCTGCTCAGCTGCGCGCCATTCCTCAACACCGACCCCTACCGCCTGCCGAGGTTGATGGCCAATCTGGAGGCGCTGGCGCGAGGCGCCCGAACCGGCGCTCTCGGCTTCAGCCTCGGGGGCGACATCTGGGCTACTCTGGAGGCACCCTCGACATGATCTCCGATGAAACCGTGCTGCACCGCCTCAGCGACGTGCGCTTTCGCGCGGTAGAGGACGAAACCGTCGTCATCCGGCAGGAAGCGGCTGAAGCACTCGTTCTCAACGAAGTCGCCGGGCGCATCCTCGAGCTCGTCGACGGCAGGAGTACGGCAGCCGAAATCGTCGGAACTCTCCTGGACGAGTATGCAATCGACGCTGACGCGCTGAGGGCGGATGTGCTCTCCTACCTGAACGAACTCGTCGAGACTGGAGTCCTCACGGCTCCTGATTCCTAGGGGCTTGCTGAAGAACCCTCGTGGGTGATCAGGATTGGATAGGCCCGAGGCTGCAGCTCAGCGCATCAGTCTTGCCGGTGTCGCAGACGACGGCGAGTGCCTCTAGCTTCTCCCGCGACAGAGTCTCGGGCTTGCGGTATGTCTTCTTCCGACTGCCGGACTCCCGCCGGCCAACCGAGTGGCTGCTATCCATGAGTTCTCGCCTCCGAGCCAGATACTACCCCAAAGCGACCGGCTTATTCGACGATCGGCAGTAGTGCCTTCGCCGACTCCGCCATGACATGTTCGCGCAGGCCCTTCCGCGCCGCTGCCGCCGGATAGAGTCCCAGCGGGCTGCCGGTCTGAGCTGCCGCGGTTCCCGGGCAGAAAGACATCATCGCTCCGCCCGGCCCCTGCGCGTCGATCATTGCCTTGACTTCCTCGGTCGTGCGACGAATCTCCTCCAGGTCCGACGAACCGGACCAGATCTCCTCGATCGAGAGCTCATGCAAGTTGCCGACCGCGCGCCGCCATTGCACGCACGGGTAGACGGACCCAAAAGGATCCACCGCAATCGTGGCCGATCCGGCGCCACAGTGCTTGGTCGTCGCCGAGCTTTCCGTGGACGATGCAGGCGGCAACATGTCGTCGCCCTCCCTCTCGATGCTGAACGCGGTGCTCTCGCTCGCTTCCCGGAGGCGACGCTCCGCCTGAATGCGGAAGAGTCTCAGCACGGCCTCTCGCGAAGCTCGGATCGACAGCGGCTCAGAATCACCATCGTCCTTGGGCGAAACCTCCGGGTCGATCTGCAAGGGAATACCCAGGCCCTCGCAGAGCGCGATCATGTCCTCGAGCTCGTGCTCGTTCCATGCGGTCAGGGTCGAGTTGATCTTGAGCCGTAGCCCCAGCTCCTGCGCCTCCACGATATTGCGCATCAGCCGCTCGAAGCTGCCGGCCACGCGTGTCTGCCGATCGTGGGTCGCGGCGGTCGCCCCGTGCAGACTGAGCTCGATGACGAACGGGTCCACTTCCTCCTTGAGCCTCCGCGCGACGTCACCGTGGAGGGCATGACCGTTGGACTTGACCCGGGTCACGAACCCGAGCTCGCGAGCCCGGACACCGAGGGCGAAGAAGTCCGGATGGGCCAGCGGCTCGCCGCCGCTGAGAATGACGTTGAGGGCGCCGAGACGGCGCAGGCCTTCGAAGAAGTCGAAGTACTGCTGCTTCGACAGCGGCCGACCGCGAAGCGCCAGATCGTTGTAGCAGAAGTAGCAGTCGAGGTTGCAGCGATAGGTCAGCTCCAAGAGAGCCGAGAAGAGCAGATTTCCCTGCCACGCTTTGAGAACGATGCTCGAGAAACTCACCACCTTGCCTCCGCCTTCTTTTTGCCCCCGTGCTCCCGGTGCACCAGCTGAGCCGCTCGTCGGAGCCAGGCCGGGCATCTAAGCCCGCCTCGAGGGTCGAGCGTCGGAAGGGAGTATACCCGACGCTCACCGAGCCAGACGAGCCCGGCGCCACGTAGCACTCAGCTCTCGTAGACGATGCGCCAGTTGCCCGCTTCGCGACGCCAGTACTGACGCTTCCGCCTGGCATCATTGAAGCTGTTGCTCCGGTACTCTTGGAGGAACTCGACCGTCACGAGAGCTCCTTCGCCGGGATAGCCGTAGATCGCGAGGTCCTTGACAGCGATCTCGATGAATGACTTCTCACCGGTGACCCGACGCTTGCGCGCGGCGAAAGAGTCGCGACTCATCCCGGCAGTGCGGAAAGAGTCTGAATAGTGACTCAGAAGGCGGTCGGTATCGCGACTCTCCCAGTCCCTGCGCCAACCTTCCACCGCCTCCTCGATCGTCTCGCGAACCGCGCCGACCGACTCGGCGGAGAGCCAGCGCACACCGCGTGAGAGCACCACCGGGGTCTTGCCCACTTCGACGATCTCGCTGAGCCTGAGGAAGTCTTCGTTGCTCAAGGTCACACACCCCAGGCTCGACAGAGGTGGCCGGCTATAGCGCTCCGACTCGGTTCCGTGGATCCAGATCCCGCTGCCGGTCCGGTCGTGCAGGCGATCCCACTCGTTCGGATAGTCGAGGGGGAAAGCACCGCGGCCGTACATGCCCGGAAGCCGCTCTCCGGGCAGGTACGACGCGATTCGGTAGAGCCCGGTGGGAGTCTTCTCGTCGCCCTCGTGGCGCTTGTCGGTTCCCGCCCTGCCGATCGAGACGTAGAAGTCGAAGAGCCGGCGAACCGTGCCTTCCTCGACCTCGAACACGTAGAGACGGTAGTTCTCGGTGTCGACGAGCACGGCGTGGTCGATGTCCGCCGGCAGTCGAACGAGATGCGCCGGTACCGCACCAGCGGGCGGCGCCTCGAGGAAGCGCTGTAAACGTGCCTGCGCTTCCTCCCGGAGGCCGCGCTTCTTCTCCTCGGCGCCGCGCCGCGCACCGAAAACGCCGAGCGGTTCGCTCAGGGCCGAAAGTACGTCTGCCTTGACGAGCTGGGCAAGCTCGAAGTCAGGCTGGGCTTCGACCAGCCAATTCGCGTGCCCCAGCGCATCATTCAGGCGACCGGCCCTGATGTCCATCAGCGCCCAGATCAAGCGCTGCTCGAGAAATGAGCTCGGCTGCCCGGTCAGAGCTCCGGCGTGGCTCGCTTCGTCGAGACTCGAGACGGGCGTGGAGATCAGAGTCAGGACCAGCGTACAGGAAGCGAAGCGACGACTCACGGATCTCTTACTCCGACCGAGCTACCTCGTGCAGAATTTTCCAGGCGCCGTTCTCTCGTACCAGGTCGAAGGTCTTGACTACCCTGTCCTGAGAGGTGTCGGACCAGTAGGACTGAAGGAACCTCACCTGTGCCCGTCCACCCTCCAGCTGCCTGACTCCGATGGACTCCACCTCGACTCGGATGAACAGCTTTCGCCGGATTCTCTGTCGACGTTCCGCAGCCCAGGTCGCTCGAGAAATTCCCTGCGCCGGGGAGAAATCGGACGCATAGAAGCTCAGAAAACTCTCGGCGCGCTGCTCGGCCCAGGCCCGCGCCCACTCCCTTACGAGAAAGACGAGCTCGGCAGCATCGAACTCCGGCTCGGGGGGGGGGCTCGGCGCCACTACCACCGCCTCGGCCTCGGGCTCCAACTCGAGCTCGGGCTCTGCCTCCGGTTCGGGCTCGGGCTCGGGCAGAGGCTCGCGAACGCCCACGGCGGTCGGAGGGGCGGTGCGGTCTCGCGTGATCGAGCCTAGATCGGTCAGCAAACGCAGAGCCGGCCCCGCGCTCGGGGTACTGCTCTCCTGGCCCAGGGCGCGATCGTAGGCCTGGCCCGCCAGCTTGCCGTAGACCTTGGTCAGATTCTCGAAAGCCGTGCCGTAACTCGAGCTCGTCTGCAGTGCTTGTCGCAGGATGTCTACCGACCGTTCATAATCTCCCTGCCGAGCGTAGATGACAGCCAGATTGTTGAACGGCTCCGGAGCCTCGGGGTGCCTTCGCGTCAGCTTCAGGAAGATCCTCTCGGCTTCATCCGCACGCCCCGCCCCGGCCAGTATTATGCCCTTGACAAACAGCGCCTCCGACGACTCCGGCTCGTCGCCCAGAATCCGGTCGACCCCCTCCATCGCCTCGGTGAAGTGACCCTCTTCGGCCAGCTCCCGCACCGCGCCCAGCTCAGATGACTGGGCACCGACCAGTTGAGCCATCACCAGCAGCCCCGAGATTGCGCACGACCGTCCCTTCATGCAGACTCCCCAGGGATTCGCGGCCAGGCGGCAGATCACCCCGTCCACCCCCCTGTCTTCCGGCCCCGGATGGTAGCACGGCGTTCGGCTCCCGCGGCGACGGAACTTCAGCGTCGCGTGGACGTTAGAGTTCACTGGGAGGGTTTCTTGTCCGGTCTGGCAGCTCTTGATGACGGCTCACTGTTCGCTCGCGCCCGCGGCGGCGATGGGGACGCATTGAGCTGCCTGGTCGACCGTCACAAAGACGCCCTGATCAACTACATCGCCCGCCTGAGCGGCTGCCGCGATCAGGCCGAAGACGTCGCTCAGGACACTTTCGTCCGCCTCTTGGAGCGCAGTGCGGGATACGTCGAACGCGGCATGTTGCGATCCTATCTCTACCGAATCGCCACCAATCTCGTCCGCACCGGGCAGCGTCGGGAGCAAAGGTGGCGAGTGCTGCGGCCCAAGCTTGCCGCCGTCAAGGGATTTAGCGCCGAGCCGCCGCAACTGGCTGCGCTCGAACAACAGGAGCTCGGAGCGCTACTCACCAGATCGTTGAAGAACCTGCCACTCAGATACCGCGTCCCGTTGATCCTGCGCGACGTCGAGGACTGGAGCTACGCCGAGATCGCACAATTCCTGAACTGCAAGCCGGGAACGGTCAAGTCCAGAATCCACCGCGGACGCCTGAAGCTGCGCAAACTCGTCGCCCCACACTGGAATGGAGTAGGCCCATGACCCGACAAGATCACGACTCTAGCGACCAGCTACGCGAAGCTTTGCGCAACCTGCCCCGAGAGCTCGCCTCGGCCGACTTCACTCAGCGGCTGTTGGTCCGGCGCGCCACGGAGATCTCGACGCCGAAACGAGCGTCCTGGCCGAGACTTGCGGCGGCGGCCACGCTCACGCTAGTCGTCGTCGGCGGGTTCTACCTGCGGCACGAGAGCCAAGCGCTCGAAGCCCGGCGCCATCGCGAGGCCCTGCAACAGCGCCGTTTGGAGCTCGAGCTCGAGCTGGCCGAGTTGCGCCAACGCGTGGCGGAGACGCCGACCCTCTACCTGGGCACGACGGAAGACTTCGACCTCGTGCTGGACCTGGCGCCGTGGATGGACCAGCCCTCGGTTCAACCCGCCGCCTACAACGCCGCAAGACAGTAGTCCGGAGACGCGAATCATGACCCTCTTCCACAGCAGACTC
>JAPUJD010000312.1 GCA_027296385.1 Acidobacteriota bacterium
CCGATCTTCCTCACCCGGGTCAAATTCTTCCGGCGCTACTACGAGGAGATGGGGTCGGTGCGCTACTACGTTGGCATATCGCTTGTTCTCGTCATGATGCTGTTGCCGATCAAGATGTACTTGCGCTGGATTTTCAATCTCAAGTATCTGGTCCACATCCAAGAGTTCTTCCTCAACGTCTAGCCTCCAACGAGCGCGAGCGATGCCCGTACCTCCCGTAAAACGGCCCGACCGTCACTACAACTTCGAGCGCACGAACGTCGTCTTCGCCGTGAGCTCGATCGCGTTGCTGCTGGCGACGGTCTGGATGGTGATTCCGGACTACGCCAAGCCCTGGAAGCGGCTGCAGTCGCAGTTCCGCGATCTCGAGCGCCAAGCCGCAATCGAGGAGCTCGCAGCGGAAAAGCAGAGCCTCAACGAGAACGAATTGGCCCAGCTCGGGGCAGAGGTCGCGGCCGAGGGCGAGAAACTCGTCGCCCAGCGAGCCGAGATCGACGAGCTCGAGAGCGACGCGGTCAAAGTCGGCAAGAGAATCTTCGCCGCCGACGCCCAGGCACGCGGCTCGAAGTCGCTGCTCGATACTGCGCGCTACCAGCTCGATCAGGCGCTGGTGAGCGGCCTCGAGAAGCGCATCGAAGCGGCCCAGACGAAAGTCGACGGCCTGGTCGAGAAGTGGACGGGCGAGATCAAGACGCTCGAGCTTCTGACCGGGCAGAAGGAGCAGATCGAAGCTGATCTGGAGGGTCGGCGAGCGCGCTGGACCGAGGCCGAGAAACGGCTCGGAGCGCTGCGCAGCGGCGTCGACAGTCTTGACGAGCGGATCGCCAATCTCGACAAGCGGCTCGATTACTTCATCCTCAACGCGCCGCTGACCGACTTCATCGAGCCCGATCTCAAGGTCGAGCAAGTGATGATCTCGGGGCTCTTTCAGAACATCAACTTCACCACCGTCGACCGGGTCGATCGCTGCATGACGTGTCACGTGGCCTCCAACCGGCAGGGCTTCGACGGCGAGCGGTGGGAGGAACCGTTCCGTTCCCATCCGCGGCCCGAGCTCTTCGTCATGGCGAGCTCGCCGCACCCCTACGCGACCTTCGGTTGCAGCAGCTGCCACGGCGGACTCGACCGCGCCACCGATTTCGCCCGTGTCGGCCACAGCCCACAGACCCAGGAACAGGAGGAGGAGTGGGTCCACGAGTGGAACTGGTCGGAGCAGAAATACCTCGCAGAGCCGATCTACCCGGCCCGCTACTCCGAGGCCGGCTGCGTGACCTGTCATGCCGCCGACGTCTGGACCCCGGGCTCGCAGGTCCAGGACACCGGTCGTGAGCTGATCACCCGCCTGGGCTGCGCCGGCTGCCACGTCATCGACTACCCGGCGTTCCGCGATCTGCCGCGGACCGGTCCGAGCTTGAACCGGGTGGCCTCCAAGACCAACGCCGGCTGGGCCTACAAGTGGATCGAGTCGCCGCGCGACTTCCACCCCACGACCTGGATGCCGCACTTCTTCTTCGAGGGCAACGCGCAGCTCCCGGCGACCCAGGCCAGGCAGCAGGTCGAGATCTCGAGCCTCGTGGCCTACGTGTGGGACAAGTCCGAGAAGCTGAGTTATGTCGCTCCGCCGTCGGGCAGCGCCACGCGCGGTGAGGAGCTCTTCAACACCGTGGGCTGCACCGGGTGCCACATCCTCGATGGCGAGGCCAGGCGCGACGACTTCTTCCCCCAGATCAACCGGTTGAACGGCCCCAATCTGGTCGGTACGGGAAGCAAGGTGGATGCCGGCTGGCTCTACGGTTGGCTGAAGGATCCCAAGGCCTACAACCCGGACACCCGGATGCCCAACCTGCGTCTCAGCGACCAGGAAGCCGCTGATCTCGTGGCCTTCCTGATGAATCAGCGCAACCCCCACTTCGAGGGGCTCGAGGCGCCGGCGATCGACGGGGTGGTCCGCGACGAGCTGGCACTAGGGTACCTGCGCAACAACAACACCTACGAGCAGAGCGAGGCGATCCTGGCGCGCATGACCGACCACGAGCGCAACGTCTTCCTCGGCGAGGAGACGGTACAGAAGTACGGTTGCTACGGCTGCCACGACCTGGCCGGCTTCGAGCGCTCCAAACCGATCGGAGTCGAGCTCACGGAGGAGGGCTCGAAGCCTGTTCACCAGTTCGACTTCGGCCACGTCCACGACGTGCCGCACACGCGCCACGACTGGCTCGAGGCCAAGCTGCTCGACCCGCGCATCTGGGACGAGGGCAAGGAAGCGGTCAAGACCTACGGCGAACTCTCCAAGATGCCCAACTTCGGCTTGTCCGAGCGCGAGGCCGAGGCCATCCTGACCAACGTCCTCGGCTTCACCAAGGAATCGGCCCTGGCCAGCCGGAAGGCCGGCCAGTCGGCGCGCGCCGCCGCTTTGGCCGAGGGCCGCAAGTTGATCACGTACTACAACTGCCAGGGCTGCCATCTGATCGAGGGTAAGGGGCATGCGATCCTCTCGTCGCTCGGGGACGAGGGCCAGTTGCCGCCCAACCTCGCGGCGGAGGGTGCGCGAACCCAGGCCGACTGGTTGTTCGACTTCCTCCATGACCCAGGCTCGGTGCGCACCCGGCCGTGGCTCTCCAGCCGCATGCCGACGTTCGGCTTGAGCGACGAAGAGATCAACGCCTTGGTGGCCTATTTCGCCGCTACCGACGAGAGCGACGTTTTTTCGACGTCGCCCTCCCGGCCGGACGATCGCCGAAGCCTGGTCGTCGGCGAAGTGACCTTCGGCATGCTGCAGTGCGCCAAGTGCCATCCGGCGGGCGAGGCGGAGGCGGGCGTCAGCGCCGGCGATCTCGCTCCGTCGTTGCTGCTCGCGCCTGAGCGGCTGCGGCACGACTGGGTGCCAGGCTGGATCAAGGACCCGCAGACCTGGATCCCGGGGACGAACATGCCGCAGAATTTCGCCCAGCTGGCCGACGGGAGCTTCTCGTCGCCGCTCGCCGACGCGATCGATGCACCGATGTTCTCGGCTCAGAAGCGCCGCATGATGAGCGTCTTCGAGTCCGAGGAAGAGCTCGAGAACTACCTCGCCGACGCCGACAAAGTGACGACGGCGCTGCGAGACCACATCTGGTGGGGCTTGAATTGAGGCCGCAACGGACTGCCCTATAATCGACACCCCCCGAGCCCGGCGAAGATCGAGCTCGGAGACTTTTCAAGGAGGCTCCCCCGATCATGAAGCACACATTCTTCCGGCTGGCTCTCGGGCTGTCGGCGATTGCACTCTTGGCCGCATGCGGCGGCGGCGACGATACGACTGCGACCACTACCGAAGCTCCGCTGGCGGCCGTGGTGCCGAGCGGCGGCAGCGGCAGCATCACCGGGCTCGTGAGCTACAGCGGTGACGACACCGACGCAGAGATCAACATGGACGCAGATCCGGTCTGCGCCAGCGCGCACAGCGACCCGGTCTCGACCGAGTCGGTCGTCGCGTCGGATGGCAACCTGGCCAACGTCTTCGTCTACCTCAAGGAGGGCGTTGGTGGAAGCCACACGGTTTCGAGCGAGGCTGTACTTTTGGATCAGACTGGCTGTACCTACGTGCCGCATATCTCCGGCATCCAGGTGGGTCAGAAACTGGTCATCCGCAACAGCGACCCGACGTTGCACAACGTGCACGCGCTGCCGGAGAAGAACAAAGAATTCAACCAGGGCCAGCCGTTCCAGAACATGGAGCTCGAGAAGAGCTTCGACACGGCCGAGGTCATGGTGCGCCTCAAGTGTGACGTCCACCCGTGGATGTCCGCCTACATCGGCGTCGTCGACCACCCGTACTTCGCGGTGAGCGGAACCGACGGCTCCTTCTCGATCGAAGGCCTGCCGGCCGGTGACTACGTCGTCGAGGCCTGGCACGAGACGCTCGGGACCCGCACCCAGAGCGTTACCGTCGGTGACGGCGCTGTCACGGTCTCTTTCGATTACGACGCCTAAAGACGGTGCTCGAACGATCCTGCCGCTGCGCAGGGACGGCTTTTCCGCGGCCGACCCGCTTTCAGGGTCGGCCGCTTTATCGCCCGGGATGCCCGGCTTGAAGGGGTCGAATGTGCAGCTGGCTGTGTCCGCGTCCGCCGGATAGACTCCCGCCATGGTGCACGCCGAGTCTCCCCGCGCACTCCATCGCTTCGCCGTTTTCCTCGCTTCCTGCGTCATCGGTCTGATCGCCGCCGGCGGCCTGGTGAAGAGCCTGGAGGCCGGCCTGTCGGTGCCTGATTGGCCGACTTCGTACGGGGGCTTGAACCCGCCGCGGTGGTGGGAGATCGAGAACGTGCGGGCGGAGCACGGGCATCGGCTGATCGCGGGTACCGTGGCACTGATGACGGTTGCCCTAGCCATTTGGGCATGGCGCCGGGAGCCGCGGCGGTGGGTGCGGCGACTCGCTTGGGGGGCGGGTGTGGCCGTCCTCCTGCAAGCGCTGCTGGGCGGCCTGACGGTCTTGCTTTTTCTGCCGACCGCGGTCTCGGTCAGCCACGCGGCCCTGGCGCAGCTCTTTCTCTGCATGGTAGTGGCTTTCGCGTTGGTTACTTCCCGCGGCTGGCGGGAGTCCATTGCGAGCCCCGAGCTGGCGGCGACCGGGCGTGATCTGCAGGCCCTGGCGAGCGGGACCACCGTTTTGGTCTACGCTCAGATACTGGTGGGCGCGTTGGTGCGCCACACCGGGTCGGGTCTGGCGATTCCGGACTTTCCGCTCATGTTCGGCCGTTGGTGGCCACCGCAATTCGACTTCTCGATCACGATCCACCTGATCCACCGCATCGGTGCGGTGCTGGTGACGGTGGCGGTGGTCACGCTCCTGGTGCGGATCGCGCGATGCTCGAGCCGTCGGGGTTTCGTTGTGCCCGCGGTCGCCATGGGACTGCTGCTCGTGGCCCAGGTGACGCTCGGTGCGACCATCATCTGGAGCGGTCGCGCGGTGCTGCCCAACACGCTTCACGTGCCGACCGGCGCGACATTGCTGGCGGCGTCGTTGATTCTCACGCTGCGGAGCTGGCGGGCCGCGGCCGCTGCGCCGGCGTCGAGCAGAACCGTCGGCGAGCCGGCGATGGTGGCCGCATGAAGCGTCCGGATACGGCGGGCGCCACCGGCGGCTTCGCCGATTGGCTGGAGCTGACCAAACCGCGTATCACACTCATGGTGCTCCTGACCGCCGGCATCGGCATCCTGCTCGCCGCCAAGGAGCCGCCCGGCCTCGAGCTGGTGCTGGCGACCGTCGTCGGCACCTGGCTGGTGGCGGCCGGTTCGTCGGCCCTCAACCACGCCCTGGAGCACCGGCTGGACGCGCTGATGGAGCGCACCGCGAACCGGCCAGTGGCGGCAGGCCGGATGGCCCCTCGCGCGGCCATCGCTTTTGGCCTGTTGATCGGAGTGAGCGGCCTGCTGCTGCTCGCTTGGCGCGTCAACTGGATCACGGCGCTCCTCGGGCTGATTGCCTTTCTGGGCTACGTCGTCGTCTATACGCCGCTGAAAGTGAAGAGCTCCCTGTCGACCCTCGTCGGCGCGATTCCTGGCGCCATCCCGCCGATGATGGGTTGGACCGCCGTGGCCGGAGAGCTCGAGCCGGGAGCCTGGGTTCTCTTCGGCCTACTGTTTCTCTGGCAGCTGCCGCACTTTCTCGCCATCGCCTGGATTTGCCGCGACGACTACGCACGCGCCGGCTTTCCGATGCTGTCGGTGATCCAGCCGGACGGCGGCAGCACGGCACGGCAGATGGTGCTCTACGGCCTGGCGTTGATCCCCGTGAGTCTGGCGCCGACGGTGCTGGGATTGGCCGGTCGCGGCTACTTCGCCGGTGCCCTGGCGCTCGGAGTGCTCTACCTGGCTCTGGGCGTGGCTTTCGTCTTCGATCGTTCGGAGGCGGCGGCGCGCCGGGTCCTGCTGGCTTCGGTGATCTACCTGCCCGCCGTACTCGGTGTCCTGGTGTTCGACCGGATCGCTTGAGGTGGCCTAAGTGAGCGCGACACTACAGTAGCGCAATGCAAGATCTCCAGGACAAAATCGTTCTCGTCACCGGTTCGACCCGCGGCATCGGCCGCGCGGTGGCCGAGGCGCTGGTCGTCCTGGGAGCCCGCGTCGGGCTCCATGGCCGCAGCTTGGAGCGCACCGAGGCGGTGCGCGAGGAGCTCGGCGGCGGCGAGGGGATCCAGGCCCTGGCGGCCGATCTGACGGTGCCCGACCGGGGCGCCAGGATCGTCGAGCAGGTCATCCAGCACTTTGGTGGCATCGACGGCTTGGTCAACAACGCTGGCGGTGGGAAGCCGGCATCGTTTCGCGCCCTCGAGCTCGAAGAGTGGCGGCGGACGCAGGCGGTCAACGTCGAGGCTGCTCTGACGACTTCCCAGGCGGCCTACAACGCGATGCGCCAACACCGCAGCGGCTCGATCGTCAACATCTCGTCGATCGCAGCCCACGGTCCCGGCAAATGGATGGGAGCGGACTACGCGGCGTCCAAGGCGGCGCTCGTCAGCCTGACCAAGAGTCTCGCTTTCGAGGCGGCGCGCTTCGGCATTCGCTGCAACGCGGTTTCCCCCGGTTTCGTCGACACCGACATGACTGCGCTGCTGACGACCGAGCGCCAGCAGAGTCTGGGCATTCCGCTCGGCCGGTTGGCGAAGCCGGCCGAGGTAGCGCAGGCCGTGCTCTTCCTGCTCTCCGACGCTTCTTCCTACATCACCGGCCAGGTGCTGCACGTCGACGGCGGCCTGTGGATGGGAGGCTAGGCGTGGCTCGACGGGTCGTTGTCACCGGCATCGGCTTGGTCACGCCGCTGGGGGCCGACGAGGATGTGGTCTGGGGGCGACTCATGGCCGGCGCGACGGGGCTCGCGCCACTGACGGCGTTCGACACCGAGGCCTTCATTTCACCGTACAAGGTGAAGATAGCGGCGCAGGTCGACGATGAACTGGTGGTCGATGGACTGCACGCCATGGGTCGGCGGCCGATGGATCGAGCGCTGGATCTCGCCCTGGTGGCGGGCGATCGTGCGCTTCGGCAGGCACATTTGATCGACGGTGAGCCACCCTACACTCCGCTCGAGGCGCCGGTGATCATGGGCACGGGCATCGGTTCGGCCCAGTCGATCTACGACGCCTTCCAGCGCTTCAGCGCCAAGGGGCCCAAGGGGTTGTTGCCGACCTCGGTCCCGCGCATCATGCCCAATTCGA
>JAPUJD010000313.1 GCA_027296385.1 Acidobacteriota bacterium
CGAGCTCCTGCTGGATCTGCCGGACGATGGGTTGCATATACGCCTCGTCCGTAGGCTCGTCCCCCTGCACGACTCGGGGACTGCTGATGGACAGCTGTTCTGGTCGCCACCTCGGGAGGCAGCACTTTGAGCGCCACCTCCCGGTCGAGAGAGGAGTCCCAGGCTCGCTCGTGGAGTAGGATCGAGGACTCCCGTAGTCTGTGTCGAAAGCTCGCGCGGCCATGATCAGAAGGACAATCTCCCACTACGAGATCCTCGACAAGCTCGGGGCCGGGGGGATGGGTGTCGTCTACCGCGGCCATGACAGCCGGCTCGACCGAGACGTTGCCATCAAGGCTCTGCCGGAGGACTTCGCCAGCGACCGTGAGCGGCTGGCGCGGTTCGAGCGCGAGGCGAAGGTGCTCGCCTCACTCAACCATCCCCACATCGCCTCGATCCACGGAATGGAGAAGGCCGACGGGCAGTCCTTCCTCATCCTCGAACTGGTCGAGGGTGAGACTTTGGCCGAACGGATCGCAAAGGGGCCGGTCCCGGTGCAAGAGGCGCTGGAGCTCGGCCGTCAGATCGCCGAGGCTCTCGAAGCAGCGCACGAGCAGGGCATCATCCACCGCGACCTCAAGCCAGCCAACGTGAAGGTCAAGCCCGACGGCATGGTCAAGGTACTGGACTTCGGTCTGGCGAAGGCTTGGGCACCGGCAGCAGGCGATGTCGACCTCACTCAATCCCCGACACTCACGGCACAGATGACTCAGGCGGGCGTGATCATGGGGACCGCCGCCTACATGTCGCCGGAGCAGGCGCGTAGCAAGCCGTTAGACAAGCGCACCGACATCTGGGCCTTCGGCTGCGTGCTGTTCGAGATGCTGACCGGCCAGGCGCCGTTCGCCGGCGAGACGGCGTCCGACGTGCTCGCGGCCGTGCTGGCCAAGGAGCCCGACTGGGAGGCACTCGACCGCATCGCGCCGCCAGCGGCCGCACGGCTCGTACGGCGCTGTCTGGCCAAGGATCTGCGCCAGCGCCTGCGAGACGCCGGCGACGTTCAGTTTGAGATCGAAGAGTTGATCGCGACCGGAGCGGCGGCCATGGTTGCAAGCTCCTCCGAGCAGGCCGGGCCAGCTACGGCAGCTCGGAGTTCCAGGCTTGCGCGCGCCGTTCCTTGGGCTCTCCTCGCCGCCGCCCTCGCCCTGGCGGCTCTGGTCTTCTTCGGGCGGCCCGGGTCGACCGCTGACCCAGCACACGCCGTCCGGATGGGTCTTGATCTCGATCTGCCGATGAGTGGCAGGTATATTCGCCCTTCGGTCGTCCTGTCGCCCGACGGGTCGCGCCTCGCCTATGTCGTAGGGGCCGATTCGGGCGCGCGTCTGTTCGTCCGCCGCCTGGACAGCCTCCACGCCGTCGCACTGCCCGGTACAGACGGCGCCTCCACGCCGTTCTTCTCACCGGACAGCACCGAGCTTGCCTTCTTCGCGGAGGGCAAGCTCAAAAAAGTGCCGGTTAGCGCCGAGCATCCACCCCAGACCCTGTGTGACGCGCCGTGGGTTGGGGGCGGCAGCTGGGACGCCGACGGCACGATCCTTCTCGCCGCCTCTGAAGAGGGTCCGCTGGTGCGCGTTGCGGCTTCCGGTGGTGTCCCGGCCGCTGCGACACGGCTCGACGAACAGCAGGGCGAGCGGCTCCACCGCTGGCCCCAGGTTCTGCCTGGCGGCGATCAGGTGTTGTTCACGAGTGCCAAGCGAGGATACGACTTCGAGGACGCGACGATCCAGGTCGAGGCGCTCAATGGGGGAAAACGAACACTTCTCCTAGAAGGCGCCTACTTCGGCCGCTACCTGCCTACAGGTCACCTGCTCTTCGTGCGCCGCGGGACCGCCTACGTCGTGCCACTCGACCTCGATCGGCTCGTCGTGGCCGGAACGCCGACTCCGGTCGTCGAGGAGTTGCTTGCAGAGCCGGGCACCGGCTGGGCAAGCCTGTCATTCTCCCAGAACGGGCACCTCGTGTACGTCAAGGGCCGCGCCGCGAGCGATGACGTGTCCATCGAATGGGTCGACCGCCAGGGTCGGAGTGAGCCGCTGATCGAGGGCCGCCGACCATGGGTTGCACCGCGTCTCTCCGCAGATGGCAGGCGCCTCGCGCTCCACGACGGCGGCTCGATTCATCACAGCGAGATCCTCGAGTCCGACATCTGGATCTTCGACCTGGAGCGCAGGGCGTTGGCCCGGGTGACCCACGACAAGAGTCCGGAGTACGTGCCGCTCTGGACCCCCGAAGAGGACCGACTGGTGTTCAGCGCGGAGAAGGGAGGCAACGCTCCCAACCTCTACTGGGTGCCGGCCGACGGCTCCGAATCGCCCGAGCAGCTGACCCGAAGCGACCTCGCGCAGTACCCCAACTCCTGGACTCCCGACGGACGCACGCTGGTCTTTATCCAGGGGGCCGCAAGCGGTTTCGACCTGTGGACGCTGGACTTCGGCGCCAACGGCCCGGTCGGGGATCCGCGTCCGTTGCTCGAGGCCCCGTACATGGCCTGGCGCTCGGAGATCTCGCCCGACGGCCGCTGGCTCCTCTACACCTCGGACGAGAGCGGCATCTACCAGATCTATGTCCGTCCGTTTCCCGACCTCGACGGCAAGTGGCAGGTCTCGGCGGAGACCGAGCACTACAGCAACCTCCACGCCCGTTGGTCGCGCTCGACCCCAGAGCTCTTCTACTGGAACGGCAAGCAGATGATGGCGGTACCGTACCAGGTGCGAGGCGGCACGTTCGTGCCCGGCAAGCCGCTGGCGCTGTTCGGCGGAGACTTCGCCACGCGGAGCTGGCCGGAGTGGGACGTGGCCCCCGACGGGCAGCGCTTCGTCATGTTCACCGAAGTCGAGGATGTGGACAACCCAGCGGAGGCCGGCACCCCACAGACCGTGCTGGTACTCAACTGGTTCTCGGAGCTGGCCCCAAACTAGCGCCCGATCCATCAAACATCAAACAAGGACATTCTGGGCCCCGGTTTTGAGGTGCCACACATTACAGGCTCGGTTGCCATAGGCCGACGTCTCCTGGGCCGGCGTCTTGTTGCCGGTCCAGGTCGAGGGGTGTCCGTCAGAGTTCCCCTTGGGGTCACCATCATTTGTCCCTTGCAAGTGACCCTTTTGGCAACGGGGGTCACTCCTCGAGGCGACCGTAATTACGGAGTGCTTGGAGCAGTTCCTCGTGAGGAAGTGCCGGCACGCGCAGGAAGTATGCCCCCGTCATCCGTTCATAGCTTCGTTGGGGTCGCTGAAAACGCTCCAGCCGCTCTGGATCGGAGGACATGTCCGGCGGGAGCACCTTCAGCGCGACCTGGCGGCCCAGCTTGTTGTCCTTGGCCAGATA
>JAPUJD010000314.1 GCA_027296385.1 Acidobacteriota bacterium
CAAGTGCGGCGTCGAGCGTCTCGCGGAGATCCCGATCCACTTCTCCGATCGCCACGCCGGCGAAAGCAAGCTCGGCCTGAAAGAGCAGCTACGCTATCTGCTCCATCTGGGGCGTTTGTACCGTTATCGTTTCGGCCCGTAAGAGCTAGTGTCCCGTCCGGTGAGTTCGCTACCCAGCTCGCCGGTTCTCACCGCTCCTGGCAGCGTTGCTCCTCCTCGAACTAGGCCCGCTAGTCCCTCGTCGTCGCGCCTTGCCTGGAGGGCTGAGCCCTCGGCGATCTGGCCAACGAACTCACCGGACGGGACACTAGTGAGTCAGCCTGGGCTCGGGGATTGCAGTGGGCGGGATGGTATGGCTGGTACCGGGCTGCCGTCGGCCGTGCGGAGTACGCGGCCGACGATCACGGCGACGCTCGGTGGGTTCTCCACCGCGGGCCCGACGCCCACTCGCGCGATCTCCTCCCACGCGAAGGGCAGGGTGCCGGGTGTCGACCAGACCTTCATGCCGCGCTCGGCATACCGGCTCTCCGCCGTGTCTGTCGGTCGGCGATCGAAACAAAAGTAGTCGACGTCGGGCGGTAGGTCGCTGAGCTCGGTCGGCCACGGCAGCTCCGGAATGAAGTGGCGGTAGTGGTAGGTGAAACGCGGGTCGACCGGGCTCAAGCTGACCAGGCGATCCGGTTCCGGCAGGGCGGCGCGGACGGCGGCTACGAGGGGCGTGAGGTCCTGCCGCCGGGAAGCGAGGAGGCTGGTGCGCAGCGTGCTGTCGACCAGGGCGAAGAGGATCGCCAAGGTGAAAAGGGCGACCCGGGCGGCACGAGGCTCCGACTTCGATCGGGCACGGAGGGCGGCTCCTACTGCCAGGCTCGCTGCGATCAGGAGCAGGGCAGTCAGCGGTGGCGACTGGCGCAGCGCCACCAAGCTCTCGTGCTCGAGCAGCCATACGAGCCCGGCGAGGCCGCCGAAGATTCCGGCCAGGCTGGCGGCGACGGCCAGGAAGCCGTGCCACAATCTCCGCCTCGAGGACGCTGTGGGCGCCGTCGCCAAGTGGTCGAGCAGGGCCCCGACCAGGATCGCGACACACGGGTAGAGCGGCATGTAGTAGCGGGGCAATGCGCCGGCCGCCAACCAGACCGTGGGATAGGTCACGACCAGAGCGACGATGACGAAGGCCAAGTGATCGCGCCGTTCGAGCAAGCCCCGGCGGATGCCGGGTAGGGCCAGAGCCGGCAGCACCAGGGACCAGGGCAGAAGGGCGGCGAAAGTCTCGAGTGGATAGGTTGCGACGTGCTCCAACAGCCCGGCCAGCCCGAGTCGCGGCGCGACAACGCCGAACCAGGTGTCCAGGCTGCTCTGCTTGTCGGTAGCCAGATAGTAGGGGACCTGCCAGGCAGCGACGATCGCCGTGAACACCGCCAGACCCACGCCGTGCTGCCAGCCGAAGAGCCAGCGCCAGCGGCGTTTCCAAATCAGGAAGGCGCACACGATCACCACGAAGTACACCGGCGCCTGCAGACCCTTGACCAAGGCTCCGAGCGCGGCACCAGCGTAGCCGAGAGACCAGGGCCAGGCCCGCGGCCAACCCTCGGCGAAGCCGAGATGCCACAGCAGCAGCGAGCCCGCGATGAAGAGAGTGAACACCACTTCGGACTCGCCGGTGCGACCGAGCTGGAGGACTTGGCCGAAGGTGGCGAAGACGGCGGCCGCGGCGATGGCCGTCAGGCGAGACAGGAGCCGCCGGCAGTACTCGTAAATCAGGAGCGTCAGCGCCAGGATCGCCAACGCGCTTGGCAGTCGGATGGTCAGGACGTCGACGCCGTCGCCTGCCAAAGCGGAGAGCGCGATCAGCCAGTTGGCCATCGGCGGACGATCCGGGAAGACGACGCCCTGCTGGCGCAGGACGGTCCAGTCGCCGGTTTCGAGCATGTTGATGGCGCCGCGGGCGCGCCGTCCCTCTTCGCCGAGCACTGGTAGCTCGGTCAGGCGGAGGAAGTAGCCGGCGCCGACCAGGACCAGCAGGAGGACGAGATCGAGGGCGATCGGGCGACGCCGCAGCGCCGCTATCGCCGGCTGCGCAAAGGAATCAGCGGGTGAGCTGACTATGGCTGGGCACCTCGTGGGCTCGGTTCGGCCACCTCCGGGGCAGGGTCCGGTTCCCGGTCGAGGTGGCGCTCGAAGAACTCGGTCATGCGGCGGTAGAAGTGCTCCGAATCCGCGCCGCGGAAACCGTGCTTCTGGCGCGGGTGGATCGCCTGCTCGAACGGCTTGCCGGCGGCGATCAACTCGGCCACCATGGCGAGGCTGTTCTGCGGGTGCACGTTGTCATCGGCCGTGCCGTGCACGATGAGCAGGTGGTCCTCGAGCTGATCGGCCGCCGCGAGGGCCGAGGCCTTGGCGTAGCCCTCGGGGTTGTCCTCCGGGGTGTCCATGTAGCGCTCGGTCCAGATCGCGTCGTAAAACTTCCAGTCCGACACCGGGGCACCCGCCATTCCCGCCTTCCACACCCCAGGGGCGTGGGTCAGCGCGTAGAGCGTGTTGTAGCCACCGCCTGACCAGCCCCAGAGCCCTATGCGTTCGGCGTCGACGTAGGGCAGGCTGCGCAGGTACTCGACTCCAGCCAGCTGAGCCTTGACGTTACCGGGCCCGAAGGAACGGTAGGCGTGGTCCTCGCCGGCCTTGCCGAAGAACCTCGAAGCGATGTTGTCGAGGCTGAAGACGATGTAGCCGCGCTCGGCCATCATCTTGTGCCACAGTCCGCGGCCCCGGCTGCCCCACGCGTCGATCACGACCTGCGAAGCGGGACAGCCGTAGTGGTACATGATCACCGGGTAACGCTTGGTGGGATCGAAGTCCGCGGGTTTGAGCATGGCGACGGGCAGGTTGGCGTCGTTCGGGCCGGCGACGGTTGCGAACTCCCACCGCGGCAGGCGCGTCGCGTCGTAGCCCTCCGGCAGGGCGTGGGGCAGGGAGCCGATCACGTTTCCCGCGAGATCCCTAATGGCGGCTCCGCGCGGCGTGTTGGCATCACTCCACACATGCACCCAGCGGCCGCTCGAGTCGCTCACGGTGGCGCGATGCGTGGCGGTCGCGGCGGCCAGCTCGCTCCAATCGCCGCCAGCCAGGTCCTGCTTGAAGATCCCGCGGTGTAGCGCCCCGAGTTCAGCGGTGGAAAAGGCGTCGACGATGACCCAGCCCGCCTGTGCGTTGAACCCCCGGACGGCGCCGACGGACCAACCTTCGGGAGTCAGTCGCCGCAGCTCGGCGCCCGCGCCGTCGTGCAGGTAGAGCGCCCGGAAGCCGCTCTTCTCTGAGCTCCAGAGGAAGCCGCCGTCGGCCAACCAGCGAAAGTCGTCGTGCAGGTTGATCCAGGTCGGCCAAGTCTCGGTCATCAGGGTCGAGCACGAGCCGGTCGCCGGGTCGCAGGAGAGCAGGTCGACCTGGTTCTGATCGCGGTCGAGCTGACTGATCACCAGCCGGTCGCCGTCGGGAGCCCAATGGACCCGCGGGAAGTAGTGATCTTCGGGCGTCGCGGTCTGCATCCAGTGGGTCTCGCCCGACGCGAGGTCCAGCACGCCGACCCTGACCAGTGGTAGCGCCTGGCCCGATTTCGGGTAGCGCTGCCATTCGACCTCGGCGTGGGTGGTGAGGAGATTGACCAGCGGGTAGGAAGGCACAGGGCTTTCGTCGAACTGGTAGTAGGCGATCTGAGTGCCGTCCGGACTCCACCAGTAGCCGGTCGAGTCGCGGCCCCACAGCTCCTCCCAGTACACCCAGTCCGTCACCCCGTTGAGGATCTCGTTCTCCTCGCCGCCGTGGGTCAATGCCCGGACGTCGCCGGTTCGGCGATCGACCACGTGCAGGTCGTAATCGCGCACGAAGGCGACCTGGCTCGAGTCGGGCGAGAACCTGGGATCCTCCTCGTCGCCGTTGTCGCTGAGCAAATGGGTCGATCCGTCGTCGAGGTTCAGCAGGTGCACGGCACCCTCGGACTCGATCAGGATCGACGTCCCGTCCGGCGCCCACTGGTGCCCCGAGACGGCCAGCTCGTCAGTGCTCACCAGCACCGTCGACTCGCCGCTGGTGACGTCGAGAACCCAGAGAGACTTGCCCTCGCCGTCGTCCCAGACGTAGCTCAGCCGCTCACCGTCCGGTGCCCAGGTGATCTGTTTCGGCAACTTGCCACCCGGGTTGTCGCCGAACAGGATGTCGAAGGTGAGCTGACCGGCATGCGTGCCGGCCGCCGTGAGGATGGCGCTGGTTGAGATGACACCGAGGAAATTGAGGACTTGTCTCATCAAGTGGGGTTTCTCCATGTACTGAGTCGGTCCGGAATGGTAGCAGGGGACCCTGACACCACCCCACCCGCCGCAAACCTCGCGCCCAGGCGAAACAGGGCCCCGCCGGCGCAGCCTTCCCTCGCCCTGCGCGAGGCTGCGCCGACGGGCTTGGTCGATCTGGCCTGGGACGGGAATTGGTGCGGGCAGGTGCCGGCCGTAGCTGATGTTGGGAGTGCGTCAGGTTTCGTTTTGGCTGCTTGCTGTGTCTAACTAGGACATGGAGAGCATTGGAGCCTTGCCCGATCCCACTCCAGCAGCCGACACGGCGAAGAGCCACGATTCCGCAGAAGCTCTGTGGCCGTTGGCGGTAGAAGGAGATCGCGCAGCGGCGGAACGTCTCGCAGCGTGCACCTACCAGACCGTTTTTGCCGCCCTCGTCAAGTTGAGCGGAGATCCGGATCTCGCAGCCGACCTGACGCAGGAGACCTACCGAAAGGCCTGGGCCGCTCTACCGAGCTTTCGCGGCGGCAGCGCCTTTTCGAGTTGGCTCTATCGCATCGCTTACACCACGTACTTGAACCACGTCCGGCGGCCGGCTCTCATCGTGCCGCTCGACGAGGGCAAGGCAAGACGGCTCTCCAGCACGGATCCCCCACCCAACGAAACGCTACGCCGCAAAGAAGAGGAGTCGCAGGTGCGCCGCGCCATGCTGACCCTGCCGGAAGAGCTCGCCTTCGCCGTCACCGCCCGCTACTGGGGCGAGGTGCCGGTGCGCGAGATCGCTCAAGTGCAGGGAATCAGCTCGGTGGCGGTGCGCAAGCGTCTGAAGAAGGCACTTGGGCTCCTGGCCGCGGCTTTGGAGGTTGCACAGTGAACAACGCGGAGCGTCGTTTGCAGGAAGTAGAAGAGCGCCTGAAGAACTTCGAGGCGCCGGAGCCGCCGGCGAGTCTGCTCGAGAGTATTCAGGTGGAGATTCCTGAGGATCTCGGCGGCCAGACCCATGCCCCTGATGCGCCGGCCCATCGCCGGTTTCTGAAACTGGCGGCGTCTTTGGCCGTCGTTGCGGTCGGTGGAGTTCTCGGTTACCGGCTGCTCGAGGAGGGGCCGGCTCCGGGTGATGTCGTGACGCCGGAAGTGCCGATCGCGGAGCTGGAGCCGCTAAGGACTCCAGGTAAGGCTGAGATCGAGGGTCTCTCGACCATCGGGTCGTTGGATCTCGAGCTGGGCGAGACTAAGAGCGCGAGCGGCGGCCCGATCCCGAGTCCTGCACGTGAAGATTCGATCACGGTGACTTCCGAATCGCCGCTGGTCGACGAAGTCAAGCTCTCGAGCGGTCGTAGCGTAGGCCGGACCGAGGTCGAGGAGATCCCGTCAACGCCTGCGGGCTCGGCGGAGCCTGCCTCGGGGGTGAGGAATGAACTCGGTGAGGTCTTCCCCTCCCGCGGCGAGGCCGATGAGGACGCCGCGCGGAGGCGCAAGGAACTCCTGAGTCGGCTGCACGAGTTAGAACAGAGGAAGAGGGATGGCAGGGACTCCGCCGCGCCGGCCTTGCCCAAGCCGAAGGCGAAGAGAGTGCCGATTCCCGACCTGAGTGAGGCCGTCCTGCTGGCGCCCCCGGCGGTCGCGGACGAAGTCTCCGTATTGGAGGACGCTTCTCACCTGGGGTACAACCGTCAGGTGGTCGA
>JAPUJD010000315.1 GCA_027296385.1 Acidobacteriota bacterium
GCCGGAAGCCAGGGTTGCCGAGCCGGCGGCGCACGAACAGGACCAACGCGATGGCGACCAGCGCCATCAGCCAGAACCAGCGCTCGAACACCTCGCCGACCGCGACCAGCACCCGCGTCGCGAGCGGCAGGGCCTCGCCGGCATCGTCGAACAGCGGCTTGAACTCGGGGATCACCAGGGTCAGCAGGATGACGACCGAGAGCCCGGCCATGACCAGCAGGATCATCGGATAGATCAGCGCCGAGCGCACGCTGTCGGTCAGCGCCTGGGATTTCTCGAGGAAGGTGGCGAGCCGCGCGAGCACGACATCGAGCGTGCCGCCGGCCTCGCCGGCACGCACCATCGAGACGTAGAAGTCGGGGAACGCACCGTCCTGGTCGGCCATGGCGTCGGCCAGTGATGCGCCGCCACGCACGCCGTCGAGGACGCGGACGAGGAGCTTCGCGACATTCTCCTTATCGGCCAGGCTGACCAGGATCTCGAGCGCGCGGTCGAGCGGCAGCCCGGCGCCGAGCATGGTGGCGAGCTCGCCGGTGATCAGCGCGACGACGCGGCGCGATACCTTGCGATTGGCGAACAGGTCGCGTTGCAGCAGGCTGCCGCGGTCGCCCGGAGCGATCTCGTCGGCCCGGATCGGCAGATGGCCGAGCTCCTGCAGGCGTTCGATGACGGCGCTCTGGCTGTGCGCCTCCATCTCGCCCTCGATTACCTCGTCGGCGGCCGAGACGGCCCTGTAACGGTATAGCGGCATGCTGAGCTACGCCTCGCGGGTGACCCGCACGACCTCCTCGACCGTGGTGACCCCGGCGAGCGCCTTGGCCAGCCCATCGTGGTGCATCGTGCGCATGCCTCGCTCGACAGCGGCGCGCTGAATATCAATCGCCGGTGCGCGTTGCAGAATCAGGCGGCGCACCGCGTCGTCGACGACCAGCGTCTCGATGATGCTGGTGCGGCCGTGAAAGCCGGTGCCGTCGCACGTCTCGCAGCCGACCGCCCGATAGAGCGTCACCGGATCGGCGGCGGTATGGTGCGCCAGGTCGAGCTGGGCGGCCATCTCGGGCAGCACCGGGTAGGGCTCGCGGCAGTCGGTGCACAGCGTGCGCACCAGGCGCTGGGCGACCACGCCGTTGATGGTCGAGGCGAGCAGATATTCGGCCACGCCCATGTCCATCAGCCGGGTAATCGTCGAGGCGCTGTCGTTGGTGTGCAGCGTCGAGAGCACCAGGTGACCGGTGAGCGCCGCCTTGACGGCGATCTCCGCCGTCTCGCCGTCGCGAATCTCACCGACGAGAACGATGTCGGGGTCCTGACGCAGAAAGGAGCGCAGAGCGGTGGCGAAGGTGAGGCCGATCTCCTCGCGTACCTGTACCTGATTGATGCCGACGAGGTTGAACTCGACCGGATCCTCGGCGGTCATGATGTTGGTGTCGGGCTTGTTGATGTTGCCCATCGCCGAGTACAGCGTGTTCGTCTTGCCAGAACCCGTCGGACCGGTCACCAGCACGATGCCGAAGGGTTTGACGATCGCCTCCTGGAAGCGCTGCAGCGACCAGGGCTCGAAGCCGAGCTTGGACATGTCGAGCATGAGACCTTCGGGGTCGAGCAAGCGCATGACGATCTTCTCGCCCCAGATCGTCGGCAACGATGAGACACGCAAGTCGAGCTCGCGCAGGCGACCCTCGAGCTGCACCCGCAGCTTGATGCGCCCGTCCTGCGGGCGGCGGCGCTCGGAGATATCGAGCTGACTCATGATCTTGATGCGCGAGGCGAGGGCGTTCTGCATCGTCTTGGGCGGGTCCATGATCTCGTACAGCACACCGTCGATGCGGTAGCGGACGCGCAGGCGCCTTTCGTAGGGCTCGATGTGGATGTCCGATGCGCCGCGGCGCAGCGCGTCGGTAAGGATCAGGTTGACCAGCTTGATGACCGGCGCCTCGCCCGAGGCCGCCGACAGCGACTCGAGGTCGATGTTCTCATCGGTATCGACGATCTCAAGCTCACCGGGAGCGTTCAGCTCGGTGGTAAGGTCGTCCATCATCTTCGAGATTTGGTTGTCGTCCTTGCCGCCGTACAGGCGCTCGATGGCTTCCTTTACGGCGCGCTCCGAGGCAACCAACGGCTGGATACGCAAGCCGGTGGCGAACTTGAGGTCGTCCATGGCCACGACGTCGGTCGGGTCGACCATCGCCACCTCGAGCACTTTGTCGTTGACCTGCACCGGCACCATCAGGTAGCGGCGCGCCATGTCGGCCGGCACCAGTTCCAGCAGGCTGGAAAGCACTTCCAGCTCGTCGATTTCGGCAGCGGGCACGCCGTACTGATCGGACAGCATGCGGACGAGATCGGATTCCTGGACGAGGTTCTTTTCGACCAGGTAGTGGCCGAGGCGCTCGCCGCTGGCGGCCTGGTCTTCGAGCGCGTCGTTGAGCGCTTCTTCGGAGATCAGCCCGTTGTCGATAAGCAGGCGGCCGAGACGCGTGGTGAGGCGGCGCTGGGGGCGTTGTTTGGCGGCGACCGGCCCTCCGTCGGGGCCCTTGCCGGTCTGCTCGGTAACGACCTTCCCGTCGGCGGGTTCCGGTGGAGCGACCTGATCGAGGGCTCCCGGGTCAGCGCCACCGGCCACACCGTCACCCCGCGTCGGGGTAATCCTGCCGGCGGCGGCCTGCGCACCCGAGGCCCTCAACTGCCTCCCTGTGTCTTGATCTGCCACTACGCTTTGCTCGCCATCACTCTTCCAAGTGGAGCACCCCGGCGGCGGCGCAACGGTGCGCTCCGCCACGGACGCACGACGACTGAGACCGGATCGGCCCCCAGCCGCAGCACGGTTCGTACCCCGCATTGGCAAACTATGGACTGGTGCGTAGAGAATAGTGATTCGCGGGTGCGGGAGTAAAGCACTAATCAAATCAATGAAAAAGTGACTAAAAGTTATTTAAAGTGACTATAGATGGGCATAAATATCCTGTACAGTGCTCTGCTAGGACGCGCGAGGCGGGCCCTACAGGCGCTGAATCCCGCAACCACTGCATCTGAGGCCGGTCTTCTGAGTTGAGATATGCGGGCTAGACTCTCGCCTTGTGCCGACCCAAGTTGGGTCCGTAGGCTTGGAGACCCCGGCGGGGGAGTCACCGGATTCTTGTCGTGAGCAGCAATCGCAGCCCTGCAGTCGATCCAGTGTGGGACGTCATCGTTGTCGGCGCCGGTCCGGCCGGCAGCATCTGCGCCGAGCATCTGGCGCGCCGCGGCCACCAGGTGGTCCTGCTGGAGCGCGACGAGGCGCCCGGCGCCTGCGCCAACTGCACCGGCATCATCGGCGAGGAAGCCTTCCAGGTTTTCGATCTGCCGCGCGGCCTGGTCGTCAACACCATTTCCGACGTGACCTTTCGAGGGCCGTATCGGCGCGAGGTGGGTTTTGCCGCGGCGCGCGAGCTCGCGCACGTGGTGCGGCGCTTCGAGTTCGATGCGGCGCTGGCGGAGCGGGCGCGGGAGGCGGGCGCCGAGCTGCGCACCGGGGTACGGGTCTCCGGGGGAAATCGGTTCCCCCATGGGGTCGAGGCGTACGGGCTGGCCGGCGGGCGCGGGGTCATTTTTCGCGGGCGCGCCATCGTGCTGGCGGTCGGCTACCACCTGGCGATCCTGCGCTCGTTCGATATGGATGGGCCGCAGGAATTCGTCCAGGGCGTGCAGATGCTGTGCCGGGCGCGCGACCTTCGGGAGACCGAAGTCTACGTGGGCAGCAAATGGGCACCGGGGTCGTTCGGTTGGGCGGTGCCGCTGGACAACGGCTGGGCGAAGATCGGGCTGACGACGGAGCGGAAGGCGCGGCGGTATCTCGATGCGATTCTCGAGTCGGAGCATCTTGCCGGGCGGCTGGATCTTTCCGACG
>JAPUJD010000316.1 GCA_027296385.1 Acidobacteriota bacterium
CGACGGCCATCTGGATCGGATCGTCGACGTCGGCCCGGATGTCGTACTTGATGTCGCGCAGCAGGACCTTGTCGCCCCGGCGCTCCCAGCGCACGACCCGGTCCCCGACCGGCATGCCGGCCCACGAGAAGCCCGCCTGAGTCTCGGCGATCTGGGTCACCCAGAGCATGTCCTTGCCCAGCTCGGCCGGGGGGATCTCGAAATAGACGTCGTCGCCGTCACGATGGACCGTGAAGAGGCCGGAGAGCGAGGTCATTTCGTCGGTGATGACCTCGGCATAGGGCTTGGGGCCCTTGTCGTCTTTGTCTTCCTCGCCCTCGGCGGCCTTGCCCTCCGGCGACTCTTCCTGGGCGGCGTGGAGAGTCGGCGCGGAGACGAAGATCAGCAGACAGCAGGCAATGAGCAGCAGTCGCAGCAAGGACGGCATGGAAGATCCCCTTTCGGTTGAGAGTTGATGCTACCAATACGCATTGTGCGGCGTCGTCGTCGGCCTTGACTTGTAATGTGTCGATTCTGCCCGAAGTCGTTCGTCTAGAGACCAGGACGAGGCGACAGGGCGTCCTCATCGCCAGAACCCTTGACCACAGCAAGGAGAGATCCATGGCTCAATTCATGCTTCTGTTGCACGAGAGCCCAACCGACTTCTCGAGCTTCTCGCCGGAGGAGATCCAGCGCGTGATCGGCGAATACACGGCCTGGCGGCTCAGGCTCCAGGAAGAGGGCAAGCTCGCCGGAGGCCTCAAGCTCGCGGACGAAGGCGGGCGGGAGCTGTCGCTCGAGAATGACCGCGTGCGGGTGGTCGACGGTCCCTACGCTGAAGCCAAAGAGGTGCTCGGCGGCTACTTCTTGATCGAAGCGGCCGACTACGACGAGGCCGTCGAGATCTCCAAGGGCTGCCCTCATCTCGAGTACGGCAGTCGCATCGTGCTGCGCGAGGTCGACCCGCTCCAAGAATGACACCAGAATTCACCCAGGAGGCAACACCATGACCCTCAAGATTATGGCATTCGGACTCATCGCCCTGACTTTCGCTAGCGTCTCACCGGCCGGTGCCGACAGCTCGGCCGGCCAGGCCTTCGCCCGACTCGAGGCGCTGGTTGGAAGGTGGCAGGGTGAGAACGAAGACGGCGAAGAATCGGTCAAGACCTACCGGATGGTCGCCAACGGAACGGTGCTCCAGGAAGAGTACGAGGTGGTCGGACGCGACGATCGGTCGATGACGACCATGTATCATCTCGACGGAGATCGTCTGCTCTTGACCCACTACTGCATCGCCGACAACCAGCCGCGCATGGCGGCCGACCTCTCTGCTGACGACCCCTCGACGCTGCGCTTCTCGTTTGTTGACGCCACCAACCTTGCCAGCCTCGCCGACGGGCACATGCACCGCGTGGTGATCGATTTCGTCGACGACGACCACATGGCGCAAGAGTGGACGTTTCAGCAGGACGGCGAGGACGCTTTCACCGAGACGGTGCGCTACGAGCGAGTCGACTGATCACGAGCCGGGTGAGCGCCCCCGACACACCTGACCACGTCCATAGCTCTGTCGACCATCTGTTCCGCCATCGCGCGGGGCAGATGGTCGCCTCGTTGACCCGCATCTTCGGTCTGCAGCACATCGACCTGGTCGAGGACGCCGTCCAGGACGCGCTGGTTCGCGCGCTTCGCCTCTGGCCTTACGAAGGCACTCCGCGCAACCCCACGGCCTGGCTCATCCAGGTCGCCAAGAATCGCCTCCTCGATCGCCTGCGCCGCCAGTCGCTCTGGCATCAGAAACAGCCGGAAGCTGAGCGCTCTATGAGCGCCCTGCGCGAAGCGGCCGCGGATTCTGGGCCCGCATTCGCGCTCGAGGTGCGGGACGATCAGCTCCGAATGATCTTCACCTGCTGCCATCCGGCCATCCCACGGGAGAGCCAGATTGCGCTGACCGCAAAGACTGTGGGTGGATTCAGCACGGCCGAGATCGCGCGCGCCTTCCTCTGTCGCGAGGCGACCATTGCGCAGCGGCTGGTGCGGGCCAAACGGAAGCTCAAGCAGCGCGCCGTCAAGCTCGAGATGCCACAGCCCGAGGAGCTCGCGAAACGGCTCGATCCTGTGCTCGAAGTCCGCTATCTGAGGTTCAACGAGGGCTACAGCGCCCTCGAGGGAGAGGATCTGGTGCGCACCGACCTCTGTCACGAGGCGATACGGCTGGTTGAGCTCCTGGCGGCCCACCCCGCCGCTGCCGCGCCCAGAGTGCACGCCTTGGCGGCGCTCTTCTTCTTTCAGGCCGCCCGGCTGCCGGCCCGAGCCGACGCCGCCGGCGACCTCCTGCTCCTCGACGAGCAGGACCGATCAGTCTGGGATCGCGAGATGCTGCGACGCGGGCTCCGCCATCTGGAGAGCTCGGCCTCGGGTAGCCAACTCAGCTCCTACCACCTCCAGGCCGAGATCGCTGCCTGCCACGCTCTGGCAACGAGCCTCGAGTCCACCGACTGGTCGAAGATCCTGTCGTGCTACGACGACCTCCTGGCACTCGATCCGTCGCCGGTCGTCGCCCTCAACCGAACGGTGGCCCTGGCAAAGGTGGAAGGACCCGAAGCCGGCCTGCGCGCTCTGGATGAGTTGGCAGAGGACCGCTCGCTGCGCCGCTATCACCCGCTCTACGCCACCCGTGGCGAGCTGCTTGGCCAGCTCGGAAGGACTCGAGAATCCGTCGCCTGCTACCGCCAAGCCCTTGCTCTCACTTCCAGCGAGCCGGTGCGGCGCTTCCTGGAGAAGAAGTTGAACGCCAACTAGAAGCCAGCCTGCGAGCAGCGTCTCGACTTCCTCACCGACGATGGGCGCATCGCTCGCTGCTAGGATTGCCACAAGCAAGGCGGAGGTGAACGCGTGAAACCTGAAGCGGACGTAGCGAGCCAAGAAGAGCACACCCTAGCTGAAGGGAAACAGAGCTTAGGGGCCGACCCTGAGGTGTTTTCCGTTCCAACGGCACCCGAAGTCGTTCAGGTCACAGATGCCGAGCGAGACCACCTCGCGAGAGCGATCGAGCTGCTCTTGCGAGAGTATGGCACCGTCGATGCGCCCGAGTTCAGAAGAATGCTGCCCGCCCTCGCAGGACAACATCTACCTGAGCGGCTATACACGCTTCTCGCCGATTTCAGGGACGCCTTCCAGCGCACCGACTATGGGGCCCTCATCCTCAAAGGCGTGGCCGACGTGAATCAGGATGAGGTGGGTCCGACCCCGGCTCGATGGCAAGAAGCAAAGCGCGAAAAAGTCGAGCCCTATGATCTCATCGCCGCCCTCATCCACGGTGTTCTCGGAGGGACGCTCGCCCAATTTTGTTATCAACGCAACGGCGGTGGATTCTCCCATTGCGTCATTCAAGATCCGGCAATGAAAGAAACGGAAACGGGAGCGGGAGAAGTCGAGCTGAAGCTGCACACTGAGGGTTCCAACCTTAATCACGGCCCCGACTTCATCACCTTCCTCTGGTTGCGCAACATCGAGCGTGTGCCGTGCTATCTGTTCTCGATACGCTCCCTGGATCTGGCAGAGAAGCGCTATGGAAAGATCCTCCGAGAACCCATCTTCAAGAAGCCCCTGGTAGGAAAGCATGTCGCCGAAGTCCAACGATGGGCTGAGCAGACCATCCCCGTGCTCTATGGGAATCCCAGGCATCCGTGGCTACGGGTGGACTTCAT
>JAPUJD010000317.1 GCA_027296385.1 Acidobacteriota bacterium
TTGCGGCGACACCACGGCCGACACAGTCTCTTCGGGCGCGAGCATCAGCTCGGGGCCGGGTGGAGCCGGCTGTTCGACTTCCAGCGTCTCGTACGACGGCACGAAGGTCAGTGGCTGGCGAGCGAGAAACGAGCTGTCGAAAGCGGCAGTGAGGACGCGACCGTCGAGATCGCGGGCGATCGGCAGGCCGGCGCCGTAGAGCAAGGTTGGCAGGATGTCGACCAGCTCAGCATCGGCCAGCCGCTGGCCTGATCGCACCCCGGGTCCCGAGAGCAACAGCATGCCGTCCGGGGCGCCAACGCGCGAGCCGGTCAACGAGCGCTCGGTCGTCAGGGCGGTCAGACGGCGCCAGCCGCGATGCTCGCGGAAGCCGTGAGCCGATATTACGGCGATCAAGCGATTCTTGTCGTTGGCGGCGTCGAGGCGGGCCAGAAGACGATCGAGATATCGGTAGTAGGCGACCAGCAGGCGCGAGGCCTCCTGGCGCCTGGGGTCTTGCGCGCCGTCGAACTGGACGGCGGCGAAACCGCCGTAGTAGCGCCTCGAAACCTCGGCCAAACCTTCGAGCCGGAGGAAGAGGGCGTTGACCTCTGTGCGCTGGCCGAGCAGGAACTCGGTCAGTGACAGGCGCCAGGTGTCGGCGGCCAGGGCCTGCAGGACAGGGAAAGAGAGCGGTTCGCCCAGGGACTCGATCAGGTCGGGATCGAGCTCGTCAGCCTGGACGCGGAAGAGGACTCCTCGTTCCGCCAGTTCTGCGGGTCGGGCGGAGGCGCTACGCAGAGCACCACGAAAATAGCGATCGGAAAAAGCGAAAGCAATCGGTCGATGGGGCGGATGAGTGGCCGGCCAGCCGACCGCTCCGGCCGGGATGTCGAGGCGGCCCAGGATTTCCCAGAGCGTGAGGTGGAGACGCTGTTCGGCGTTGGTCCACCGCGCCTGGCCACCGAAGAGTCCCCACCAGCGATAGCCTGGCGGCACCAGTCGCAGGGTGTCGCCCGGACTCAGAATGCCGGCGGGATAGACCTTCTCGCCGACTAGGCGATGATGGTACGGGTGGCGTCCGGTGGCGACGGTGGTCCACAACGCTGGCTCGACCAGCGCGGGTAGGGAGTTGATGCGAGCCGAAGCTCCGCGGGCCAGCAGGCGGGAGAAGTACGGCAGGTGGCCCTGTTCGACCAGCGGCAGGATCGCGTCGAGAGTGGCACCCTCGAGGCCGATGACCCAGAGACCGGGGCGAGTGCGAGAGGTTGTCTCCGAGGGCAGCGGGGCGATCGGCGGCGGCGGATCGAAGGCCACGCGGCGCTCGACCATGATGTAGAGCACGGCGATCGACAGTAGGGCCAGCAACCCTTGGCTGCGACTGCCGTAGGGCCGGCGATCGATGGTGTGGAGGAGCGCCGTCAGGAAGGCTGCGAGGGCGGCTACCGTCAGCAAGACCGCGGCCTTGATCAGGCGGACGTTGATCCCTGGCGGTAGGTAGTAGGAGAACCAGGAAGCGTGGGCCCAGGTCGAAACGGCGGTCAGTGTCAAGGTGGCGGTCAGTGACCACGGCAGCAGTGCACGTGAGCGCAAGACCGTCCGTCCGGCGACGAGCAGGGAGAGAAAACTCGAGACGACGCCGAAGAGGACACCGTAGAGCACGATCCCCCGGGCGAGAGCCAAGACCGTGACCTCGATCTCCGGATTGAGGAAGAAAAGAAGGCCAGTGACGTAGGCGGCGAAGAGGAGCCCGGGCAGTGCGCCCAGGAGCAAACTGATAACGTCCCCCCGCTGTGACGGAGCCTGTGGCTTCGGCGCTGTGGTGTCGTCGGTCATCATGCGCCACCTCGGGCGCGAGCTCCCAAGCCGGATTCCGTCGAGCCCCGTGAGAGTCTAGCAGCCCCCGAAGTGGCCTACTCTGTCTTCAGATCTCTGCTCTTCGGCCTCGAGGCCGAGCGCGCGCATGAATGGGTGACCGGTTCGTTGGCGCTGGCGCAGCGTAGCGCCCTGCTACGGCGCCATTGGCGTCGACGTTGGGCAATACGGGATGAGCGCCTGGCGCAGGATCTCCTCGGCCAACGGTTCGCCAACCCGGTCGGGCTCGCCGCTGGCTTCGATAAGGATGCACGGCTCGTCCTCGCACTGGCCGCATTCGGCTTCGGCGCGGTTGAGATTGGCACAGTGACCCCGCAGCCACAGCCGGGCAATCCCCGCCCACGACTCTGGCGTCACCCGAGCGAGCGCAGTCTGCAGAACTGTCTCGGCTTCAACAGTGCCGGCATGGAGAAAGTAGCGACGCGTCTCGCCGCGGTGCGCGAGAGACCGGTGCCGTTGGGCGTCAACCTGGGCAAGAACCGCACTACGTCCCAGGCCGCCGCCCAAGGCGACTACGAACAACTGCTCAGGCGCTTCTCCACCCTAGCCGACTACTTCGTCCTCAACGTCTCATCGCCCAACACACCGCACCTGCGGCAACTGCAGGTTCCCGACTTCGCCCAAGCGGTCCTGGCGGCGGCCGTTGAGATCACCGCCGTCCCGGTGTTGATCAAGATCGCGCCCGACCTGCCGACGGCCGCAGCCATCGAGCTTGCCGAAGCCGCAGTCGAGGCCGGAGCGGCAGGCATCATCGCCACCAACACGACGACGGACTATGCGCTACTGCCGGGCGCACGGCCGGTCGGCGGGCTCAGTGGAGCGGTCCTGCGCGAGAAGTCCTTTGCCTTGCTGCAGGCCTTGGGGCGCGCGTTCGCCGGTCGCACTATCCTGATCAGCGTCGGCGGCGTCGACTCCGCGGCCGAGGCCTATCGGCGCCTGCGTGCCGGCGCATCGCTGGTACAGCTCTACACCGCTCTGATATACGAGGGTCCCAGGTTGGCCGGACGGATCAACCGTGGTCTGGTCGACTACCTCGAGCGCGATGGCTTCTCCTGCCTCAGTGAGGCGATCGGGGCCGACCTATGAGGCGATCATGATCCGAAGACCCGGACTCGAACGCGTTGCGGTGGCGCTCGATACACCCGAGTGGGAGCGATTCGTCGAGCTCTGCGAGCTCTTCGGCCCGCGCGTCGGCGTCCTCAAGGTGGGTCTCGAGGCCTACACCCGCTGGGGCCCCGCGGCGGTCGCCGAGGCCCGACGCCACGACGCAGACGTCTTCCTCGACCTCAAGCTGCACGACATCCCCAGCACGGTTGCCGGTGCGGTCAGCGCGGCCTGCGACCAGGGGGTGGACTATCTGACGCTACACGCGGCCGGAGGGTCGGCGATGCTGGAAGCCGCCGCGGCGGCCGCGCGAGAGCGCGTCAAGCTCCTGGCGGTCACTCTGTTGACACACCTCGACGAAGACGCTCTCGCGGTGCTCGATCTGCCGGGCGCCGGGGCCACCCGAGCCGCACGCTGGGCGACTCTGGCGTGGCAGGCGGGCTGCCACGGAGCGGTCTGTTCGCCGCATGAAGTCGCGGCGCTGAGAGCCGCGATCGCGCCTCCCTTCTTGCTGGTGACGCCGGGGATCCGGCTCGGCGGCGCGGTGGTCGACGACGATCAGGCGCGGGTCGGCGATCCGCGCACGACGCTCGCCAGCGGCTCCGACCTCCTGGTAGTAGGACGACCCTTGACTCAGGCCGAGGACCGCCGAGCAGCGTTGGTTCTCTGGGCGGCCGAGATTTCTGGCTCTAGCCCGCCTGAGAGTGGTTCGGCCTTGAACCGCGGGGGCCGGTCTAGACGATGAACACCGGCCGGTTGACGACGTGATCGAAGTCCCAGATGTAGGTGTAGACGAGAAAGTCGACGGGAACCGAGTAGGTACAGCGCATGCTGATTCGCCCGCTGCCCACCGTGACCTTGATGTCCTTCTTGGTCACCGGCAGACCCAGCTGTCGGGCCTTGTGCAGGATCGCCTTGTGTACGCCCTCGGCCGTCGTGCGACGACCGGCGAACTTGGCCTGCTCGACCATGAAGTCCTTGAGCTCGGCGCTGGCGATCTGAACCGGCACGATCCTGACCAGCAGCAAGATCATTGCGCCGGCGATGACCAGCCAAACGACGCAGCCGACGATTCCCTCACCTGCCTGTCGTTTCAGCTTCATGTCTGGATCTGCGCTCGTATTGGAGGACGGTCGAGTTTCACCTGGCTCAACTCTACCACCGCTGTCAGCGCACGGGCAGCAACGTACGCTCCCAACGTGTCTGGGTCAGGAAGCCGCGGGCCACGCCGGCTAACTGCGCCAGCTTGGCTCTATATCCGCGCCACTCGAGCGTTTCATCCTCGCCGTCGAACGACCAGTAGACCAGGAGCGCATGACCCTTGACATAGGTCTTGGGAACCGTACCCCAGAAGCGCGAGTCGTTCGAGTTGTCACGATTGTCGCCGAGAAAGAAGTAATGCCCTTCCGGGATGGTGTAGGGCCCGAAGTTGTCGCGCAATCTGTATGCGTCGTCGAGAAACAACGACTGTCGACGCGTGTAGGTGCGGCTGTCCTCGAAGTAGACGTAGCTGCCCTCCTCGATCGCGGCGCCGTTGACGAAGGCCTGCTTGTCGACGATCTCGATGCGATCCCCCGGCAAGGCAATGCAACGCTTGATGAAGTCGCGCTCGGGATCGCGCGGGAACTTGAAGACGACGACATCGCCGCGCTCGAGGCGGGAGACCGGGAGCAGCTTGCGCTCGAGCTCAGTGGCGGTCGGACCGTAGGCGAATTTGTTGACCAGGATGTGGTCACCGATCATGAGGTTCTGCTCCATCGATCCGCTCGGGATCTTGAAGGCCTCGACGACGAAGGTCTTAGCGAAGAAGGCGAAGAGCATCGCGATCAGCAGGGCCTCGAGGTTCTCGCGCATGGCCGAGCGAAGGTTCATCAGCAGTCCACCTCGATCAACGCACGATGGAGAAAGAGCGGCCCCAGCGGGTACGGCTGAAGAAAGCGATCGCGGTCTGGCCGAGAAGCTTCAACCGATGGCCCCACCCGCGCCAGACGCCGTCGGAGGTCTTGCCGCCGAAAGACCAGTAGATGAGGAAGGCACGGCCCTTGACGAAGTGGCTCGGCACCATGCCCCAGTAGCGCGAGTCCCTGGAGTTGTCGCGATTGTCTCCCATGCAGAAGTAGTGATCGGCCGGCACGGTCAGCGGCCCCCAGGTGTCGCGCGGGGGGAGCCCCCGCCGCCCCGGATTGATGCGCGGGTCGGAATGCCGGGTGTAGGCACCGTCCTCGACCCATTGGCCGTTAATGTAGAGGTCCTTCGAGTCCATCTCGATGACGTCGCCGGGCACTCCGACACAGCGCTTGACCATGTCGAGCAGCGGCTCTTCCGGCGCGCGGAAGATGACGATGTCGCCGCGCCGGATGGCGCGCGAGGGCAGTAGCTTGCGCTCGATCGCGTTCACTGCGTCACCGTAGATGAAGCGGTTGACGAACAGGTGATCACCGACCAGCAGAGTGGTCTCCATCGAGGCGCTGGGGATGTAGAAGGTCTTGACCACAAAGGTGTTCGAGAAGCCGAGAAAGGCCCCGGCGATGAGTAGCGCCTCAAGGTATTCGCGCACGGTCGATGTTTTCTTCGCGCCCATGAACGGCCTAATCTAGCAGGCTTCCATCGCGCGACCCGCAAGGGCTCTTCAGCCAGTTCAGTCAGCCCCGAGGAGGGTTGCTCAGCCCGGGCTGAGGGCGCCGTGTCAAGAGATCTTGCGGCCGTCAAGATCCTTTGACTCGCCCCGGGTGCCGCTGGAAGCGCCGGCCGACCATGCCGCTCGAGCCACCGGCCCCCGCGCCGCCATCGACGGAAGCTCAATCGCTTGACGTACGCGAAAACGAGCTCACCGCGCCCATGGAGTTTAACTGGTTTGTTGTCAACAGTTTAGGAGCTATTGCGGCTTTGGCAGGGCGCTTGAAGAGGGTGGAAGTCGAAGCCGAACACACGAACCAGAGAGAGGAGGTAGGCGACTGACAGCAAGCGACGACAAGCGGTAGGCAACGGGGTCCTCGGCGGACCCCGGATTTCATCGAGAACTGATCGACAAACCGAACTGAAGTGGCAAATTCACCAACACAAAGGAGAAATCATGAACCGTATCCACCGTTCCATCATACTCTGCGCCCTCATCCTCACTCTGACCACCGTCACACTCGCGTCGGCGGCCGACGGGATGGTCAACATCAACAGCGCCGGCCTTGACGAGCTCATGCTGCTGCCGCGCGTCGGCGAGACCGTCGCCCAGCGCATCGTCGATTTCCGCCAGGAGAACGGCGACTTCAAATCTACCGAGGACCTGTTGCTGGTCAAGGGCATCGGTGACAAGACGTTCGAGCACATGGCGCCGCACGTCAGCGTCAGCGGCGAGACCACGCTCGACGAGAAGGTCCGCTCGCCTCGCCCGGCAACGGCCGACGAGGAGTAGTGCGATTGCGGGCGGGGTGCCCTGGCTGCCCCGCTCGCGTTTGAGCGACACATCATGGGACAACGTGGATTCCAGCTCGTACAGCTGCTAGTAGTGGTCGCCGTGCTGGCCGTAACTCTGGCCTCTGGCCTGCCCTCGTTCCTGCGCTGGAGCAGCGCTCTGCGCCTGCGTCTCGCGGCGGCGGAGCTCGTTTCGACCCTGAGGCTGACGCGCATGCTGGCCGTGCAGACCTCGGCTAGGGTCGGCATCAAGTTTCGGCCCCACGATGACGGCCGGATGACCTTTACCCTCCACCGCGACGGCGACGGCGACGGTGTGCGCACCCGCGACATCGACGATGGCACCGACCCCCAAATCGGTCCCGAACGCCAGCTACAGCACGTCGGCGCGCACGTCAGGATGGGGTTCCCTCCAGGCGTCGTGCCACGCGACCCGGGCAACCCCAGGCGCCGCCTCGACCGGTTGGACGACCCGATTCGGTTCAATCGTTCCGACATAGCGGCCTTCAGCCCCCTCGGTCAGTCGACGCCGGGGTCTCTCTACCTGACCGATAGCCGGCTCGGGCTGGTGGTGATCCGCGTCCTGGCGGCGTCCGGTCGCGTCCGCGTGCTGGTCTACGACGTCGCCACCGAGACCTGGGAGCCGAACTGAAGAAGCGGCGCTGCCATCGAGCGAGGCGAGGCATCTCTCCCAGCCGCAACAAAGCCACACGATTCCTCACCGATCTGCCCCATCGCCCGCCCCTCGATCCTCGCTTCGCCCGATGGCAGCGCCGGCGACAGTTGCGACACCTCACCCGGATTGAGTATTGTCTGCCGCCGTGGGATTCTTAATCGTCCTGACCACCGTCGGCAACGAGGAGCAGGCCAACCTCCTGGCTGACGAGCTCGTCGTCCGGCGTCACGCCGCCTGCGTCCACGTCATCAAGATCCAGCGCACGGTCTACCGCTGGCAGGGCAGGGTCGTCGACGACAACGAGTACCTGCTGGTCTCCAAGACCACGGACGAGGAGTACCCGGCGGTCGAGAAGACCATTCAGGAGCTCAGCACCTACGAGTTGCCGGAGGTTCTCGGTTTCGAGGTCAGTCGCGGCGAAGCCGGCTTCCTCGATTGGATCGCCGGCAACCTCGGCAAGGATGCCGACGTCAGCGACGAGACCGAGGTCGCTAAGGAGCCCGACCAAGAATAATGCCCTAGATTCGGGCCAGTGCAGCCGGAACGGGGTCAAGAAACAGGAGGGAACTGGCGGGCTGCTAGAGGCCGGCGAGCGCCTGCTCGAGATCGGCCAGTAGGTCCGCTACGTTCTCGAGCCCGACCGACAGGCGCACCAGGCCGTCGACGATACCGAGCCGTTGCCGCTCTGCGGTCGGTACCGCGGCGTGGGTCATGGTCGCCGGATGGGAGATCAGGGTCTCGATTCCGCCGAGACTTTCGGCCAGGCTCATCACCCGCACCCGGTCGAGCACGATCTTCGCGCCGGCTAGGCTGCCGACGTCGAAGCTGATCAGCGCCCCAAAGCCGCTGGCCTGCCGGCGATGTACGTCGTGCCCCGGGTGGCCGGCAAGGCCAGGGTAGAAGACCCGGCCCACTTTGCCGTGGGCATCGAGGTAGTCGGCCAGCGTGCGGCCGTTAGCCTCGTGCCTCTCCATCCGCACTTCCAGGGTCTTGATGCCGCGCAAGGTGAGGTAGGCGTCGAACGGACCGAGCACCGCGCCGGCCGACTTCGAAACGAAAGCGAACCACTCGCCGTCCTCGGGTCGAGCCGCGACCAACAGGCCGCCGAGCGCGTCACTATGGCCGTTCAAGAACTTGGTGGCCGAGTGCATGACGATGTCGGCGCCGTGCTCGAGCGGACGCTGGAAGTACGGCGAGGCGAAGGTATTGTCGACCGCTAGCACCGCGCCATGGCGGTGGGCGATCTCGGCCGCGCCGGCAAGATCGGTGATGCCCATCATCGGGTTGGTCGGCGTCTCGACGAAGAGCATTCGCGTCTGGGGCGTCATCGCCGCCTCGATCTCATCAAGGTTGCTCGTGTCGACCCAGCTCGTCTGCAGGTCGTAACGATCGAGAACCTGGGTCAAGAGCCGGTACGTGCCGCCGTAGACGGTGTGCGAGGCGACGATGTGCTCACCCGCCTTGACCATCGTCATCAGGGTCGAGATGGCCGCCATGCCCGAGGCGTAGGCGTGTCCGCTCAATCCGCCCTCGAGTGAGGCGATGTTGCGCTCCAAGGCCTCGCGCGTCGGGTTCTGCACCCGCGCGTACTCGTAGCCCTTGTGCTTGCCCAGCTCATCCTGGACATAGGTCGAGGTGGCGTAGATCGGCACGTTGATCGCGCCGGTCGCGGGGTCGGGCTCTTGCCCGGCGTGGATCGCGCGGGTAGAGAAACCGAGTTTCTTGGGATCGCCCTTCATCAGTCTGCCTCGCGTTTCTGGGGTTGCGGCGCCGGAGCGGCGGCGGGATTGTAGCAGCGCGGCGGCCCCGCAACCATGCCGTGCAGGCGGGGAGAGAAGAGCGGGCTACACTTAGCCGGCCCGTTACACGGGCGACGGAGACCTCACGTGATCGACACCCGCATGGATGCTTTCTCACCGCTGCGCTGGCGCGACGACCACCTGCAACTGCTCGATCAGACCGTGCTGCCACACACCGAGACCTGGCTCGAGTGCCGCACGCCGGAGCTCGTAGCCGATGCCATCCGCCGGCTATCGGTGCGGGGGGCACCGGCGATCGGCGTGAGTGCCGCCTTCGGCCTGGTCGTCGGGATGACCGGGGCCGACGACGAAGACTGCGCAGCGCGGTTCGACGACACCTGGCAGCTGCTGGCCGGAACGCGGCCGACGGCGGTCAATCTCCGCTGGGCGCTCGAACTCGGGCGCGAGGTCTACGAGCGCCATCGCGCCGAGGGGGCCGCCGCCGTGCGCACGGCGTTGCTCGCTTGGGCGCAGGAGTTGCACGCTGCCGACATCGAGTCCAACCGCCGCCTGGGCGATTACGGCGCCGAGCTCTTCGAGGCGGGCAACCGGGTGCTGACCCACTGCAACGCCGGGGCGCTCGCCACCGGCGGCTACGGCACCGCGATCGGAGTCATCCAATCGTCGTGGGCGGCGGGCCGCCTGGCCATGGTCTGGGTCGACGAGACCCGGCCCTTGCTGCAAGGCGCGCGACTCACCACCTGGGAGCTCGAGCGAGCCGCCATCCCCTACCGCTTGGTGACCGACAACAGCGTCGGTTCCTTGATGAGCCGCGGCCTCGTCGACCGCGTCGTGGTCGGCGCCGACCGCATCGCCGCCAACGGCGACACGGCCAACAAGATCGGTACCTACACCATCGCGGTCTTGGCCGACCGCCACGACGTGCCGTTCTACGTCGCGGCGCCGCTGTCGACCATCGATCGCCAGTCGGCCACCGGGGCGGCGATCCCGATCGAAGAGCGCGCCGGCGAG
The DNA here is from genome assembly GCA_027296385.1 of Acidobacteriota bacterium. Taxonomy (GTDB): domain Bacteria; phylum Acidobacteriota; class Thermoanaerobaculia; order Multivoradales; family JAHEKO01; genus CALZKB01. The sequence continues at coordinate 9,814 of JAPUJD010000317.1, forward strand.
GAAGTAACCCACGTCTTCGGCGTCGATGTCGCCCCCGAGGGCGCGCCGGCGGCAAACTTCGCCTTCGACGTCACCCCGGCCGAGCTGATCACCGCGATCATCACCGACGTAGGGGTGCTGAAGCCGCCGCTCGCCCAGTCGATCACGCAAGCATTCGACACGCCATCAACGTCCATCCCCGTGTAGCGCCCATCTTTCTGCCAAGATAGGGTGCACGGAAGCCGAAAAAGGGACGATCTCAGGGAGTTCTTCCCCCGAAGAAAAAGAGGTGTGCCATGACATTACGCATCAACGACGAAGCCCCGAATTTTACCGCCGCGACCACCGAAGGCACGATCGACTTCCATGAATGGATTGGCGATGGTTGGGCCGTGCTCTTCTCCCACCCGAAGGACTTCACACCGGTGTGCACGACCGAGCTCGGGACGGTCGCGAGCCTCAAGCCTGAGTTCGACAAGCGCAACTGCAAGGTTCTGGGCATCAGTGTCGATGCCGTCAGCGACCACCAGGCGTGGTCGAAGGACATCGAGACCTGGCAGGGGACGCCGCTCAACTTTCCCCTCGTCGGCGATCCGACTCTCGAGATCGTCCAGCAATACGACATGCTCCCAGCCGACGCCGGCGACACCGCCGAAGGCCGTACGCCGATCGATAACGCCACGGCCCGCTCGGTATTCCTCATTGGGCCGGACAAGAAGATCAAGGCGACGCTGACCTACCCCATGAGCACCGGCCGTAACTTCGCCGAGATCCTGCGCTTGCTCGACTCGATCCAGCTGACCGCTTCCGAAGGGGTGGCGACGCCGGCCAACTGGGAGCCAGGCGAGAAAGTGATCATCCTGCCTTCGGTTTCGGACGAGGACGCCAAGGCGAAGTACCCCGCCGGCTGGGACCAGCCGTTGCCCTACATCCGGATAGTGCCTCAGCCCGGCCGCGACGGCTGAGTCACGGACTCAGCTCCCGGACGGTCGTTTCGCTTCCGTGACGGCGCCGACACGCTGACGAGGAGGGCTCTCGCGATCCGTCTCGTCGCGCCTCGAGCTCTGGGCGGATGGATGCGCCGCGTGCTCAACGACACCAAGGGCTACCCGCTCACGATCTCGCCGAGGCTGTACAAGAGCTGCTCGATCTGCGGCGTCGGCGCGACCGTGATCCGGATGAAGTCGGACACCGCGGGGTGTGCGAAGCGGCGCACGGCGATCTTCCGCGCCAGGAGCTCCGCGCGGAGGTGCTCAGCGTCGTGGGTCGGGTGGCTCGCCAGCACCGCGACGAAGTCGGAAGGGAGCACACGGAAGCCGAGGCCCTCGAGCCCCTGCGTGAGCACAGCGCGGTTCTCCAGGAGCCTGTCCCGCAGGATCTCGAACTCCGCCCGTCGCCGTAGGGCCTCCAGCGCCATGGCCTGCCCAAAACCGCCGACGTTGAACGCGTCCTTACGCGCCAGGAGCTCCGCCACGATCGACGCGTCGGCGATGCAGTAGCCGAC
>JAPUJD010000318.1 GCA_027296385.1 Acidobacteriota bacterium
TGCGACAGGGCGTCCCTGCCGGTGGCTGCGGCGACGCGGCGGGGGATCGTCGCCAGCAGGGCGGGGTCGAGGATCACGACGCGGTCGCGCGCCGTCGGGTCGCCACCGGCCAGCTTGCGATGTGTCTCGGCCTGCGAGATCAGGGCATACGACTGCGCGTCGCTGCCGGTGCCGGCGGTCGTCGGCACCCCAATCGACGGCAACATCCTCTTTGTCGCCTTGCCGAAGCCCCAGTAGTCCTCCATGCGCCCACCGTTGGTGAGCAGGAAGTTGATGCCCTTGGCGCAGTCCATGGCGCTGCCGCCGCCGAGGGCGACGATCAGATCGATAGACCGCTCGGCGGCGATCTCCGTTCCCGCTTCCACCTCTCGGGTCGTGGGGTTGGGAGATACGGCGTCGAAAAGCTCGACTTCGAGGCCGGCTATCCGCAGAGCGGCGCAGGCCGACGCCGCGTGCCCGGCCGCGACGAGTCCGGGGTCGGTGACGAGCAGTGCTCGCCGCCCGCCGATCTCGGCCGCGAGCTCACCGAGCTCGGCCAGGCGGCCAGCTCCGAAGGCGACGCGAATGTCGCCGAGCCCTCGATCCCAGAACGAATCCGGATCCCAGGGCGCATCCGGCCCCGGATCAGTAGCGGCATCCTCGTGCAAATCGAGCACGGTGGACTCTCTTCAGCTGGCGGCGACGGCCGCGGGCTGCGCGGCGGAGTCGGAGGGCTTGCCGACCGCCTGCAAGGAGCGCTGCTGGTAGAGCAGCTCGAAGAGGTTGCCTTCGTGCGGTTGGTCCCAGGCGACCCGGTTGGTGGGCAGGGGCCCTATGTTGAGGCGCTCGACGTGGGGTGCCGTCAACAGCTCGCCGATCAGACTCTCGTCCTCGGTCAGCGCGGTGACCACGAGCGAGCTGCCGAGCTCGGAGACGAGACGGTGGCGTGGCCTCTCGACGACGGCGACGAACGGGAAGAGGAACTCGGCTCGCGCCAGTGGATGTTCGGGGTCGGTGCAGTAGATGACCGTCGGCAGCACGAAGCCGCAACCGTCCGCCTCCGCGACTCGGCTCGGCCGCAGGCCCGCCGTCAGATCTTCGGCGCCGGAGGTCTGCAGGTGCTGGTCGATCAAGTCCGACAGGCGGCGCGCGGCCTCGACGCTCGGTAGTGCGGCCAACCGCGCTTTTGGATCCTCCAGTCCGCGGGCCGCGATCGCGGCCAGCGTCTCCGCCAGGCCCGGGGCGAGCGCGCGCCCGTTGGCGGAAGTCCACACGCCCGAGGCGTTGACGCAGGAGCGGCCACCGTTGGCCGCTACGGACTCGGCGATCAGGTCGAGATGGTCGCGCCACTCACTCGCCGTGTCGTCGCCGAGCACGACCTTGCTCCAGCCCGGTCCGTGGATCTGGACTCGCGGGTCGGGGCGCCACGGCGCGACCGTGGCCTCGTCGCCGTAGAGCAGCGAGCGGCCGCAGCGCTGGAGGAGCTCGCCGGCCCCCGCGTGATCGGTGGGATAGAAACCGAAAGCCTCGCGCGGGCAACCGGCGGCAATGAAGGCCTGGGCGATGCGATAAGGCGTCCACGGCTCTGCGCGGCCGGGTTTGAGCGCCAGGGTCACCTTGAGCGCCAGGGCCGGCAGCCAGAGCGCATGGACGCCGGGTGAGTTGCTGGGCAGGACGGCCCCGAGAACATCCGTCTCGCGCCGGTAGGAGATTGTGCGTCCGTCCTGCACGCCCCAGCCGCGGTCGAGAATCTCGGGGTCGAGCCCCCGGGTCAAGCCCCCGAGGACGGTTCTCATCTCGCCCAGGACGAAGCGCACCTTGTCGAGATTGGCGCGCGCCATGACCTGTGGCAGCCCGGTAGTGACGGACACCTGTTCCAGGTAGCGCTGAGGGCTCTGCACCGTTTCGCCCAGCGGCAGGTCGGACTCCCCGAGGTGGTCCGCTGCGCGGCTGCAAAGGGCCAAGAGCTCTTCGACCGAGAGCTCCGCCAGGCGTGCCTGACTCGAGCGCGACTGCGACAGATCGCGGGCGATCAGGCCGGCGTTGGCCTGGCTCACCTCGGCCACCGGCTCGCCGTTTCGCAGGTCGGTGAGTCGATAGGTCGCCAGGCTACGATAGGGCTCGCCGGCGCGGAGTAGGGGGATGTGCAGCACGATGCTGTCGCTCGCTCGGACCTCGGCCTAGTAGACGCCGACCACCACCGAGCTTTCGAGTTGGCCGAGCAGGCGCAGGCTGGTGACGCCGTCCCACGGGTAGGGCTCGATCGGCTCGGCGCGCTCGCCCTCGTCCCGCTCGAGAAAGCGCGGCATGAAGAACTCGCGGGTCAGGGTGGTCAACATCACGCGGCCGGTCTCGCCGTAGTCGACCCGGTGCTCGGTGTCCTCCGGGTCGACGAGCTCGAAGACCGCCCGCGGTGACGGCGGGTAGTAGGTGATGGCGTAGTCGCCGGGTGTGTAGGGCTTGCAGCAGGCGAGTCCCATCAAGGTGTTGCCGTAGGTCGGCACGAAGTCGATGCCCGGCACCAGCTCCTCGCGCGCGAAGCGGTGGAACTGGGCGTTCATCTCGGTCCCGCCACAGAAGATCCCTGTGATCCCGGCCTGGGTCAGCGACACCTTCTCGCACAGCCCCTCGAGCAGCTTCGGTGTGGTGAAGAGGCAGCGGATCGAATCGTGCGCGCGCAGGATCTTCAACCCCTGGTCGGTCACATGGTCTTTGTATTGCCTCAGCTGGTCGTGCTGGCCGGCCTTGATGAGCTTGTTGACCCAGCGCGGGTCGAGGTCGACGTGAAAGGCCGTGCCGCCACGATGCTGAGCCAGGTGCTCGATCGCGAGGCGCAGCCGGCGCGGGCCGGTGGGGCCGAGCATCAGCCAATCGGCGCCGCGAGGGAAGGAGTCGTCCGACAGCGTGTCGCTGAAGAGCTCGTAGTCGGTCTGGAAGTCCTCGATGTTGACCCGGCTCTTCGGCAAGCCGGTCGAGCCGCCGGTCTCGAAGACGTAGAGCGGGCGCTCGGCCAGGCCCTTCGGCACCCAGCGTCGAATCGGCCCGCCGCGCAGCCAGTCGTCCTCGAAGTGGCCGAAGAGCTTCAAGTCGTCGTGGCCGCGCACGTCCTGCCGGGGCTCGAAGTCGAACGACCTAGCTTTCTCGAGCCAGAACGGGCAGCCGGTGGCGGGATCGAAATGCCACGCGACGAGCTCC
>JAPUJD010000319.1 GCA_027296385.1 Acidobacteriota bacterium
CCCCACCTCGACCTGCCAGACCCGGCGCAGCTGGGCCGGTAGGTCAGTCGGGAGAACTGCCCCGGGAGCCGCGACCCCGTCTCGCTCGGGACCTCGCCATTGAGGCCAGTCTCCAGCGAAGAGGGCACTGGTGGCAAAGAGAAGGATCAGGGTCGACGAGCGCACTAGCCAGGAGACAATCGTAGAGACCATTCCTAGAGGCTATCCGACTTGAGGCTCGCCTGGCGCGGGGTCTGGCGAGTGTATCGAAGGTCTTGTCTCCTTGGAGCGGTGGAATCCCTATTTCACGACTGCGTATACTCGAGGCGGCGCCGAGCCCGGCGCGGTCGAAGAGGAGATCCCATGCAAAGAGTATGTTTCACGATCGTCGCGGTGATGCTGACGATCCTGGCCTGCCGGCCGATGGAGGAGTCCATGGTACCGACCACCGACAACGGCAACGTCGACATCGCGGCCAAGCTGGCCCGCTACGCACCGACCGAGCTGACCGCCGATCTCTCCCGTGTGCCGCAGAGCGAGCGCACCGTGCTGGTGGAGCTGATCCAGGCCGGCCAGCTCATGGACGAGATCTTCCTGCGTCAGGCGTCGGTCGACAATCCAGCGGTCCGCGCCGAGGTCGCCGCCCAAGGGGGAGATCTCGTGACCTATTTCGCGGTCAACTTCGGCCCCTGGGACCGGCTCGACGACATGGAGCCCTACATCGGCTCGGCGCCGCACCCCGCCGGTGCCGGGTACTACCCGACGGACATGAGCAAGGAGGAGTTCGAAGCCTGGATCAGCGAGCATCCGGAGGATCGGGAGGCCTTCGAGAGCCTCTTCACGCTGATCCGGCGCCAGGAAGACGGGCTGGTTGCCGTGCCCTACTCGGAGGCTTTCCGCCAGTGGCTCGAGCCGGCGGCCGAGCACCTACGCTCGGCGGCCGCCGCCACCTCGAACGCCTCTCTGCGACGCTTTCTCGAGTCGCGGGCAGCCGCCTTCGCCAGTGACGACTACTACGCCAGCGACCTGGACTGGATGGATCTCGACGCGCCGGTCGAGGTCACGATCGGCCCCTACGAGACCTACGAGGATGGCCTCTTCTCCTACAAGGCCGCCTTCGAGGCTTTCGTCACCATCGACGTGCCGGAGGAGTCGGCACGGCTGACGCGCTTCAAGGAGCTCCTACCCTGGCTCGAGCGCAACCTGCCGATCCCGGACGAGTACAAGAACTTCGATCGCGGTACCGACAGCCCGATCCGCGTGGTGGACGAGATCTACGTCGGCGGCGATTCGAAAAACGGGGTGCAGACGCTGGCCTTCAACCTACCTAACGACGAACGCGTCCGCGAGGCCAAGGGCTCCAAGAAGGTGATGCTGCGCAACGTCCTGCAAGCGAAGTTCGACAAGATTCTCGTGCCGATCGCAGAGCGCGTCCTGGTGCGCGAGCAGGTCGACGCGGTGTCATTCGACGCCTTCTTCGCCGAGTCTCTGCAGCACGAGCTGGCGCACGGCCTGGGCCCCGGCAGCATCGTCGTCGACGGCCGCGAGACCGAGGTGCGCATGGAGCTCAAGGAGCTCTATTCGACCCTCGAAGAGGCCAAGGCAGACGTCATGGGGGTCTACGACATCCTCGCCCTGGCGGAGAAGGGCGAGATCGCTGCCGAGGTCCGCGACGCCCTCGAGGCGACCTACGTCGCCGGGCTCTTCCGTTCGGCTCGTTTCGGAGTGCACGAAGCACACGGCCGGGGTGTCGTCTCACAGTTCAACTACCTGCTGGAGAAGGGCGCCTTGCAGGTTGACGACGAGGGCCGCTTCCGGGCGGTGTCGGAGGTCTTCCCCGGCGCGATCGAGAGCCTCCTGAGAGAAATGCTGATGCTCCAGGCCAACGGCGACTATGCCGGCACCAACGAGTTTCTGAACAAGTACGGCGTCGCCTCGCCGGCGCTGCTCGGGGCCATCGATCGACTGGACGACGTGCCGGTCGATATTCGCCCGATCTACAGTCAGGCCGAGGAGCTGCTGGCCGGCGCCTGATCCGGTTGTCGAGCCGGGCGGCAAGAAGTGGTTCGCTCGCTGGCCCGGCCGGGTTCAGGCGAGCTCAGAAGGGTACGCCGACGGCGCGGCAAAGCCACCTGACGAAGGGCGCCGCTGCGCGGCAGTGGGAGGCGAAAACCTCGATGAAATCTGGCGCCAGAATCTCTTTCTGGCTGAGTTTGGCGTAGCCCACGAAGTCCTTCAGCTTGAGATCGTCGATCAACGGATGCTCGGCGTCGTAGCCACGGGGCGGCCGCTTCAACGACTCGTCGCCGAGCTCGAAGAGCTGGCGGAACCCCTTGTTGTCGCGAGCGCGCTTCCAGGCTCCGGGATCGGTGTCGATGGCGGAACGGATGGCGTTGAGGCTCGGTCCGTCGGGATGCCAGATGCCGACGCCGACCATCGAAGCCTTGGGCTCGATGTGGAGATAGAAGCCGGGTGCGTGCACGTCTTTGGCTTGCTTGTGGCGGAACTGGACGCCGAGATGGGTCTTGTACGGCGTCTTGTCCTTGGCGAAGCGCGTGTCGCGGTAGATGCGGAACAGCGAGCCGCCCGTCGCCTTGGGGATGGCATTGAAGTGCGGGCTGATCTTGGCGAGGCGGGGCCCGAAGGCGCTGATGAAAGACAGCGCCGGGTCCTTGAGGTCGTCCTCGTAGCGCTCTTTGTGAACCTGGAACCAGTCGCGGCGGTTGTTCTTCGCCAGGTCTCGGAGAAAGGCGAAGAGCGCTGGTCGGAACGGATTGTCGGGCTGGGCGGTCATGTTGGACTCCTCTCCAAGGGGATCTCTTCCACCGGTCGACTCTACTGCGGAGCCTCACGGGGATGGAAGGAAGACCACCCGCAGACGGCCGAAGCCCCACTGGGGGTTTTCGGCCACTAGGAGCTCGCCGCGACCGTCGCCATCGAGGTCCAGGACCACCGGCTGACCGGACTTGGAGGGCCTCGCGTCGTTGACGACCACGCCGCCGCTGCCGATCTCGACCGAGTGTTCGACGCGCGGGATGTCGGCGCCGTCGAAGGTCCATCGCGGCCGCTTGGCGAGCAGCCGCCGCGGGTCTTGGCCGAGCGTCGGGTAGACGCTCAGGCTCCCCTGGCTGAGCAGCACGAGGTCCGCCAGGCCGTCGCCGGTCAGATCGGAGCCGAAATGCCAGCCCGCGGGGGGCTGGTCCAGCACCGTGCTGCGGGTCTTGGCAGCGAAGCTGCGACTCCCGGTATTGAGAAAGGCCTCGAGCTTGATCTTGCCGCTGCCGAGCCCGTCGACCTGTACCACCACCAGATCGTCGTCACCGTCGCCGTCGACATCGACAACGATCGGCTCGACGCGCTGCCAGCGGCGACTGGTCGTTCCGGCCGTGAGCCACGGGCCGACACCGGCTCGCGTGCGATCGCCGTAGAGCGAGAACAGACGCAGTTGCTGGCGCTCGAGGATGCCGATCTTGTCGGCGGAGTTCGTCGCTACGATCAACACCGGCCGCCCGTCGAGCACGTCGAACCAGCTCGACTGCACCCGCTCCGGGCCCGGCAGCCGACTCCAGATCTCGCGCGCCGCCCCGCCATCCTCCGCCGGCAGGAGGGCGCTGCGCAGTCGCCGCGGATCGACGCTCTCCGGTCCGATGGCGTAGAGGTCCCCTTCGGCCAGGCGCAGAAGCGTCGAGCGCGGTGTGGTGAGCCGAAGCCCGTACTGATGACGCGAGGCTCGAGTGGCCAGGGGGCGACGGCGAGCGAGGCCCCAGCCGGAGGCCTGTGTCCGGGGCGAGAAGTGGCGCATCAACCCGACTCCGGGGAGCGACAGCTGGCCGCGCTCGGCCCCGGCGCCGCGGACCGGCAGCATGGCCGCCAGGTCGACGCCCGGTGCGCTGAATAGACGCGTGAGCTCCGGCGGCGTACTGCCATCGAGCGGCTTGGC
>JAPUJD010000032.1 GCA_027296385.1 Acidobacteriota bacterium
CGGCTGGCGGATGCCCTCGGCACGGAGCAGCTCGCCGAAGCGTTCCCGATCTTCGGCCCGATCGATGGCGTCCGGCGGCGTACCCCAGATCGGCACTCCCGCCGCCTCGAGCCTACGCGCCAACTTCAAAGGTGTCTGTCCTCCGAGCTGCACGATGACACCGGCCGGCCGCTCCCGCTCGCAGACCGCCAGGACGTGTTCGAGGGTCAACGGCTCGAAGTAAAGGCGATCCGCGGTGTCGTAGTCGGTCGACACGGTCTCCGGATTGCAATTCAACATGATCGTCTCGAAGCCCGCCGCCGACAGGGCGTAGGCCGCGTGCACGCAGCAGTAGTCGAACTCGATGCCTTGGCCTATGCGATTGGGTCCTGATCCGAGGATCAGGACCTTGCGCTCGCTCGTCACCGCCGCCTCGTCCTCGACACCATAGGTCGAATAGAGGTAGGGCGTCAGGGCCGGAAACTCCGCGGCGCAGGTGTCCACTCGCTTGTAGACTCGTCGAATCTCGAGCTCCCGCTCGCGATCATCGAGCTCGGCTATCGTGGTCGCAAGGAGCTGCGCGATGCGCGCAGCGCTGAGACCGGCACCCCGGGCGCGCCGCAACAACTCCGGCGGCCCGCTCGCGAGATCCCAGCAGCCAAGCTCGTTCTCGAGCTCGATGATGCCGACGATCTCGCGCAGGAACCAGGGATCGATGCTGCTGGCTTCGTGGACCTCGGCCACCGTCCACCCTTGCCGCAGGGCGGCGAAGACGGCGAACAGACGCTCCCAGTTCGGCACCGAGAGCCGGCGCCGCAGCCGCACCGGATCCTCCATCCGCTTCTCGCGCGCCGCCGTCGTGCCGTCGAGCTCTAGCGACGCCAAGCCCTTGAGCAGGGCCTCGCCGAAGGTCGTGCCGATCGCCATGACCTCGCCCACCGATTTCATCGAGGTGCCGAGCTCCGGAGCGGTGGCCGGGAACTTCTCGAAAGCCCAGCGGGGGATCTTGACGACGATGTAGTCGAGCGACGGCTCGAAGGCGGCGTAAGTCTTGCCCGTGATGTCGTTGCGCACCTCGTCGAGGGTGTAGCCGACCGCGAGCAGAGCCGCGATCTTGGCGATCGGAAAGCCGGTCGCCTTCGAAGCCAGCGCCGACGATCTCGAGACCCGCGGGTTCATCTCGATCACCACCCGTTCACCCGTGTCTGGATCGACCGCAAACTGGATGTTCGAGCCGCCTGTGGCGACGCCGACCCGCCGGATCACCGCGAAGGCATCATCCCGCATGGCCTGGTACTCGCGGTCGGAGAGCGTTTGCTGTGGCGCTACGGTGATCGAGTCCCCCGTGTGCACGCCCATCGCATCCATGTTCTCGACCGAGCAGACGACGATGACGTTGTCGGCCCGGTCGCGCATCACCTCGAGCTCGAACTCCTTCCAGCCGAGCACGGACTGTTCGAGCAGAACGCTGCGGGTGGGGCTGGCGTCTAGCGCCTGGCGCACCATGTCGTCGAGCTCGTCGCGGTTGTAGACCGTTCCGCCCCCCTCGCCGCCGAGGGTGAAGCTCGGACGCATGATGAGCGGGTAGCCGATCTGGGCCGCAATTTCTCGAGCGTTTTCCGGCGAAACAACGTAACCGCTCTGCGGCACCCGGAGACCGATCTCCTCCATCGCCACCTTGAATAGCTGCCGGTCCTCGCCCAGCCGGAGCGCCTCGACGTCCGCCCCCAGGACTTCGACCCCATAACCGCGAAGCACGCCGCTTGCGTCGAGGGCGAGCGTCAGGTTGATGCCGGTCTGGCCGCCGACCGTCGGCAGGATGGCATCCGGCCGCTCACGCGCGATGATCTTCTCGACGATCTCGGGCACCAGTGGCTCGACATAGGTCGCGTCGGCAAAGCCCGGATCGGTCATGATCGTGGCGGGATTGGAGTTGACCAGAACGACGCGGTAGCCCTCCGCCTTGAGAGCCCGGCAGGCCTGGGTGCCCGAATAGTCGAATTCGCAAGCCTGACCGATCACGATCGGCCCCGAACCCACGACGAGAATCGAGGTCAGATCGGAGCGCCGCGGCATGGACGCAGTCTAACCCAGCCCAATGCGGCCGGCAGCGGCTGAGACCTGGCCACCACGGCGGCCGGGTCGCGCCGCCCGAAGCTGCGATTCATGTACACTTTCGACCACACATCGGCGCCCGAATAGAGGCGCAGCTGGGAGACTCGATGCGGGCGGTAGCGATTGCTAGCCAGAAGGGCGGCGTAGGGAAAACGACTCTGGCCCTGAACATCAGCCTGGCGCTGGCTCGCAGGGGTTGGCGTACGCTGGTCGTCGACGCCGACCCCCAAGGAGCGATCTCGCTCTCGCTCAAAAAAGAGCTCGAGGTCGCCGAGGGGCTGACTGAGTACGCCCAGGGGCACAAGACCCTCGACCAGCTCATCCTGCAGACTCGTATTCCGGAGCTGGCCTTCCTGCCAGTCGGAGGCATCAAAGGCCACCGACCCTCCCAGATCGAGATCGCTCAGCCCGTGCTGGACGATCTGGTGGAGCAGACGGCGGAAAACTTCGACGTCCTGATGATCGACACACCCTCGGGGCTTTCGGGCCGGACCCTCCACACGCTCAGGAGCGTGGACTACGTGCTCGTACCGATGCAAGCGGAGCCGCTCTCATTGAGGACCCTCCAAGGGGTGCTCGAGATCATAGCCGAGATCGGCGACCAGACAGGCCTCGAGCTAGCCGGCATCGTACTGACGATGGTGCAATCACGAGACGAGATCTCCCTCGAGACTGTGCAGGAGATCTGGAGCCTGCTGCCCTCCGAGATGGTGCTCGAAGGCTTCGTCCCGCGCGATCCGGCCTTCCTCCGCGCCAGTGCCCATGGCGTTCCGGTGAGCTTGCTCAGCCGCCGGCGTCCACCCTCAGTGGCCTCGGTCTTCGACCGCATCGCCGCCGAGCTCGAGCCGCGCATCGGCCTGACTCAGGAGGGTGACGATGACATCGTCCATCTCCTGGATTGACCGCGACGCACTAGCCGAAACGCTGGCGCGCGTCGGGGTCGGCAGCCGGCGCCAAGCGGAGCGCCCGCGCCCGGAGCCGCCGAGCGCGTCCGGCGAAGGGGAGACGATCCTCGAGGTCGTCATCGCCGACCCGGCCGACGAACCCGACCCGGTCGATGAAGAGGGAATCTCCATTCCGGAGTTCGAACCGCCGGCCGGACCCCTGCGTCGCCGGCTGCAGGCCTTCATGTCCTGGCTCCTCGATCTCTCGGGTAGCCGCGTGGCCTTTATCGTGGATCGCGACGGACTCCCACTGGTCGATCGCCAGGCCGACCCCGACCTGCTCGCCATCGCTGCGCGCGTCATGGAGCTCATCGAGAGCATAAGAGGCAAGCTCCTCTTCCCGATCGGCCAAGCCGTCACGATCGAGCTGAGGCAGGACCAACTGATGCTCGTCTCGGTCGAAACGCCGATCGGCAAGTACATCGTGGGGCAGGTCGGCGATCGGCCACTGAGCCGCGAGCTGCGTTCAGCGATGGCCGGGGCGCTGCGCCGCGCCTTCCAACCCAGCGTCGAGACCAAGAAGAGCGTGGGTTCTTGATTGCCACGGGCTCGGTGAGCTCGACTCAGTTGGCACACTGCGGCGGACGCGGCCCGCGCTCGGCCAGCTCTACGGCAAAGGACGCCGGGAGAGCCTCCGCCCGGAAGCCGCCCTCGACCGAGCCCTTGAACGCCATGCCGCCGTAGCCGGTCGGATGCAGGTGCGCCCGCACCCAGACGACCGTGTCTGCCGCCACCGCCACCGGCACGCCGCGGCGCGCGAAGGGCTGCTCTGCGACATGGCTATGGGCGAGCACCCGACGATAGACCAGCTCGCCCTCGAGGCTCACCACCTCCCACCAGTCGGCGTACTGCTGGCAACCCAGATCCGGGCTGCGAATCCCCACTTCGAATCGGTAGCCCCCTGCCACGCTCAAGGCTCGCACCGACACGACGTCGGCAGCTACTGGCGACTCGATCGTCGTTTCCTCCGCGGGCGCCTGACAAGCCG
>JAPUJD010000320.1 GCA_027296385.1 Acidobacteriota bacterium
TCGCCGACGGCCGCCAGCGCCCAGGCCCGGTCTGCGGGGGAGATCTCACGATTGAGGCTGACCAGGCGCAGCAGGCTCTCGGCTGAGAGGGGACACGTTGCCGAGGAGAGGCAACGGTCCATCGCCCAATCGAACCAGGCCGTCAACCAAGGCTGGCTCGCGTCGCCACCGAAGCCGGGAGGAGCGAGGGCCAGGACCCTCTGGATGAGCTCGAGGTTGGCGGCGTCGGGCTCCGCGTTGGCGCCGACCCAGCCGAGACGCATCGTGCCCTTCCGCCGGTCGCCGCCGCGAAGCCGTTCTGAGGCCTCCTCGAGGCGAGCTTCCGAGTACTTGCGAAAGGCTCGGTCAGCGCGATCTTGCGCTTCGCAATAGCGCTCCCAGTCGCCCCGCCGGGCAAAGTACCGCATGAGACTGCCCCAGGCTCCCAGGGTGTCCGGCACGATCGCCAGTGCCTGGGTCAACGAAGGGGCGACGCGTAGCCAGGCCGTGGAGAGCAGGTCGAAGGTGGTCGGATTGGCGAAGGCGAGACCGAGGCGCTCGGTCGCGGCGGTTCTCTCCTCGGCCGACAGCACGGACCAGTTGCCGAGGTCGGTTGCCGCCAGGAAGCGCAGCGGCTCGGGCTGCAGCGGCGCCAGCCGGTGCGCCTCCTCGAGAGGCGTCAGCCAGAGCTCACGGTCCTGCAGCAGCCGCGGGTCGCGGCGGCGTGCCATCCGGAGGTACTCGGCGCCGCCGATGACGAGCAGCGCCTCCCAGGAGCTCGGGCGCTCGGCGAGCCCTTCGATGCCGAGGCGGTAAGCCGTGTCGAGCCGCTCCAACCCTCGTTCGGTCTCCAAGCCCCGTTCGGTCTCCGGCAGGTCCTGGATCCAACGTTGGTCGAGCTCGTCGGCCAGCAGAGCCCGCGCCAGCCGGAGGGTCGCCCGCGTCGGGCCCGCGTCGCGGCGCATCCTCTCGACCAGCCCGGGCCGGCGGTCGGCGACGCCGGTGGCCTCGGCGATCTCGACCAGCTCGTCGAAGCGGGTGTGCCACCGCTGGTAGGTGCCGATCGCCTGCCAGAGGACGACGATCGCCAGCGCTCCCAGCAACAGCCGGACGAGTACATTGCGTCGAGGGGTCGGCGAGCTGGAGTCGGCCACGGGGTTCGCTATATTAGCCGAGCCCGTGCGCGCATTCCTCTCCAGTCACCTGCCGACCCTGCTGTGGAGCGTGGTCGTGGCGATCCTCCTGCTGGCGCCGGGCGACTTCGACTCGGAGGCACCGGTCTGGCTCGACCGGTTGATGGAGCTCGGAGGGGACAAGCTGATTCATGCCGCACTCTTCTTTGTCCAGGCCATCGTCGTGGGCCGGACCCTGCGCCGATCCGTGCCGGCAGCGCCGGCGTTGTGGCTGGCGGCACTCGTCGCGGCGCTCTACGGGCTGGCGCTGGAGTTGGCCCAGCGCGGTATCGCCGGACGAGGATTGGAGGCCGCGGACATCGTGGCCAACACGGTGGGTGCGGTCGCGTGGCCGCTGGTCGCCCGGGGATTCGGCCGTGGGTCCGGGCAGGTGGACTGATCTATACTCCTGCTCCTTCCGTCAGGATGCAGGCCGTCAGGAGGCAGGAATGGAAGGCCGACGATGAAGGTCATTGAGCACTTCGATCGGGCCGACAGGCCGCTGATCAGCTTCGAGATCATCCCGCCGCTGCGCGGGGGCAATCTGGCCACCCTGCTGGCGCTGATCGAGGATCTGGCGCGGTTCGATCCGCCGTTTATCGACATCACCAGCCACGCGGCGCAGGTCAGCTACGACGAGACCTCGTCCGGCATCGAGCGCCGGGTGAAGCGCAAGCGTCCCGGGACGTTGGGGCTCTGCGCGCTGATTCAGAACAAGTACCGGATCGACGCCGTGCCGCACGTGCTGTGCATCGGTTTCACGCGCGAGGAGACCGAGGACTTCCTGATCGAGCTCCGCTACCTCGAGATCGACAACGTGCTCGCCATCCGCGGCGACGACAGCGGCTACGAGAAGCCACTGCACCACGGTCGCACGGCCAACCCCTACGCTCTCGATCTGGTCTCGCAGATCATCGGGATGAACGAGGGCCGGTATCTCGAGCAGGGACTGCTCGACTCCGAGCGATCGAGCTTCTGCGTCGGGGTGGCGGGCTATCCCGAGAAGCACTTCGAGGCGCCCAACTTCGAGAGCGATCTGCGCTTCGCCAAGGCCAAGATCGACGCCGGGGCCGAGTACATCGTCACTCAGATGTTTTTCGAGAACAAGCACTACTTCCGCTACGTGGAGCTGTGTCGCGCGGCGGGCATCGAGGTGCCGATCATCCCCGGTCTCAAGATCCTGACTACCCATAATCACCTGCGCTCGCTGCCGCGCAACTTCTTCTGCGAGATCCCCAGCGCCCTCGCCGACGAGGCGGCGGCAGCGCCGCGCGGCAAGGTGTCGCCCATAGGGGTCGAGTGGGGCGTGCAGCAGGCGCAGGAGCTCATCGACGGCGGCGCGCCGGCGATTCACTTCTACGTCATGGCCAAGGCCACGTCGGTGACGCGGGTGGTCGAGCGTCTCAAGGTCTGACGGATCGCGGCTTGGAAGGACCGTCGGCCATTGACGTAGTCGCTGCTGGTCGCTAGGCTCAGGGCTGCATCTGGAGCGGTCCGGTCGATGATCGGACTCGGCAACCTGGGGCGGACACCCAAGGTGCCTCTCGCGATGAGCGAGGATGTGGCCGCGAAAAGCGGCAACTAAGTGTCCAAGTCGGAAACCCGCTCCTCGATGCTGTCAACGAGCGGGTTTTTGGTGCTCGCTCGGCAGATCAGCGAGGAAGCCATGAACGAGCGCATACCGACAGTTCCGATTCCGCCCGCCGCGGAGGACACACAGGCCCGAGTGGCGGCTCTCATCGACGCCTTCGACGAGCGCGTCCTGGTCATGGACGGCGCCACCGGCACCGCGATGCAGGACTTGGATCTGACGGCGGAGGATTTCGGCGGTCCCGACCTCGAGGGCTGCAATGAGATTCTCGTCGCGACGCGTCCCGACGTGGTCGAGAAGGTCCACACTGCATATCTCGAGGCCGGCGCCGACATCGTCGAGACCAACAGTTTCGGCGGCACGCCGTTGGTGCTGGCGGAGTACGGGCTGGCGGATCGTGCCTTCGAGCTCAACCAGCGAGCGGGCGAGATCGCACGCGCTGCCTGTCGAGCCTTCGACGAGCCTGGACGCTTGCGGTTTGTCTGCGGCTCGCTGGGTCCGACGACGAAGGCTATCTCGGTCACCGGCGGGATCACCTTCGCCGAGCTGCAGGAGCACTTCCGGGTCCAGGCGCTGGGGCTGATGGCCGGCGGCGTCGACTACCTGCTGCTCGAGACGTGCCAGGACACCCGCAACATCAAGGCCGGGCTGCTCGGCCTGGCCGAAGCCTTCGAGGCGGCCGGCTGGACACTGCCGGTGGCCGTGTCGGTGACGATCGAGGCTACCGGTACGATGCTGGCCGGCCAGGACGCCGAGGCGCTGGCCATTTCGCTGGCTCACGCCGACCTGCTCTACGTCGGCCTCAACTGCGCCACCGGGCCGGAGCTGATGAGCCAGCACGTGCGCACGCTCTCGGAGCTCGTGCGGACGAGGGTCGCCTGTGTGCCCAACGCCGGCCTGCCCGACGAGGACGGTCTTTACGGGCAGACGCCGCAGGACTTCGTCGACGTCTTCGAGCGCTTCCTGGGCGCGGGCTGGCTCAACCTCGTCGGCGGCTGCTGCGGGACGACCGCCGGTCATGTCTCGGCCCTGGCCGCCTTGGTCGTGGACCACCGTCCGCGCTCACTGCCACACCATCAGCGTGCCCTGATCTCCGGCATCGAGGGCGTCGAGCTGACGGTCGACAACCGGCCGCTGCTGGTGGGAGAGCGCACCAACGTGCTGGGCAGCCGCAAGTTCAAGCGCCTGGTCGCCACTGGCGATTGGGATGCGGCGGCAGAGGTC
>JAPUJD010000321.1 GCA_027296385.1 Acidobacteriota bacterium
GGGCGCCAGAAGTAAGTCAGGCTTCTACGCATCGCCCTTCGGCCAGGGTGACCTGGCGCCCGATGCGTCCGGCGACCTCGGTGCTATGAGTGACGACGACCAGCAGCGTGCCGGACTCCTCACGCAGCTCGAGCAACAGATCGGTGATCGCCACAGCGTTTTCGTGGTCGAGATTGCCGGTAGGCTCGTCGCACAGCAGTACGGTGGGGGCGTTGATCAATGCGCGTGCCACCGCCACCCGCTGGCGCTCTCCGCCGGAGAGCTCGGCCGGTCGGTGGGCCAGGCGGTGGGCGAGTCCCACTCGCGACAGCAGCCGCCGCGCGGTGTCCTCTGCTCCAGGTGGCCGCGGCGGGAAGGCGAGAGTCGGCAGGAGCACGTTCTCGAGCGCCGAGTACTGCGGCAGGAGATGATGATCCTGGAAGACGAAGCCGATCACGCGGTTGCGAAAGCGTGCCCGCTGGCGCTCGGGCAACGCGAAGGGGTCCTCGCCGTCGATCTCGAGGCGGCCGCTCGACGGCCGCTCGAGAGTGCCGATGATGTGCAGCAGGGTACTCTTGCCGGAGCCTGAGGGACCGGTCACGGCCAGGGCATCTCCGGCCGTGAGGGCGAGGTCGACACCCCGCAGGACCTCGACGGCGGTCGGACCCGAGCCGAAGGTCTTCGTGACCTCAGTCAGGCGCAGCTTAGTCACGGGGGCACTCTTCAAGGCGGTGGGCGATATGAGGCGGAATCGGGATCGAACGCGGGCCTTCGGTCCCTCCGACTTCGCAGCAGACGGCGACGAGCTCGCCCACCGCGACGAGCTCGCCGTCATGCTCGAACTCGAAGCTGTAGGTCATCGACTTCGTGCCCTTGCGTTGGACCCGGACGATGATGTCGAGGACATCGGCGAAGCGGGCGGACTTGAGAAAACGACATGAGGCATCGGCCCGCGGCCAGCCGATCTCCCTCCCCTGCCACTGGTGGTGGACCTCGGTGCCGAGGGAGCGCAGAAGCTCGTGCTCGGCGGTCTCCATGAAGACGAAGAAACGGGCGAAATGAACGAGCCCCGCTTGATCGGTGTCGGCGAACTCGACTCGCCGGCGGGTGCGAAACTCCGAGATCGGCTCCAAACTCATGAGGTGCCCTCCATTGGCGACTCCAGCAGGCGGCGAAAGATGGCGAGCGAGGCTTCGGCCATCGTGGCGGAGTCACGGCGCCGGTGGACGGCGTCCCGTCCCGCTTCGCCGAGCGCCCGGCGCTCCAGGGGCCGCTCGATCAATCGCCGCAGCGCAGCCACCAGATCCGACACCGAGTCCGCCTCGAAGAGCAAGCCGCCGCCGGTGTCCGCAAGCAGCTCGGGGAAAGAGCCGTGGTTCGGCAGCACGACGGGGACGGCGTTGGCCATCGCCTCGAGCGCGAAGAGTCCCTTCGGCTCGCGATAGACCGTCGGCACGCTCAAGAGGTCGAGGGTGTTGAGGAAGAGAATCTTGTCGACGCGGTTGATCTCGCCGAGGAAATCGACCCGATCGGCCAGTCCGACCTCAGCGATGCGTTGCTGCTGCTCGGCCCAGTAGTCGCGATCGCGGGCGCCGAGATAGCCGGCGATACGAAGGCGGAGTGCCGGTGCTGCCGACTCGCCCGCCAGGGCGATGAAGGCGTCGACTAGGCGATGTAGGCCCTTCTCTGGACAGATGCGGGCGAGGTAGCCGATCGTCACTCCATCGCGCTTTCGAGAGTCCGTCGGTGAGGCACCGTGCCCGTCGAGCTGGATCCCGAGCGGTACCAGATCGATCCGCGAGCGCTCCTGTCCCAGGATATTCGCCATGTGGTCCGCGTAGTAGCGGCTCGGCGCGATGAAGAGATCGGGGTCGTTCGCCCGCTCGCGCAGCTCGGCGAGAACTCTCCCCCGGTGGGGCTCACGTAGCTGGTCGACAAAGAGGTCCTCGCCTTGGAGCGCGACCACCACAGGCACCCCGAGCTCGGCCCGCAGCCGGCGCACCATGCCGAGCAGTAGCGAGTTGGTGATCTGAACGATGTCAGGTCGGTAGGAATCGGCCAGCCACGCGACCAGCCGCTCGAGCTCCTTGCTCTGGGGACCCGATTCGCCACGCAGCACGTCGAGGGTCAGCTGGCCGAGCTTCCGGGGGTCGGTCGATGCCCCGAGCCGCGCGATCCAGCGCAGTACCGCCGGTCGATCCAGCAAGCGGTCGAACAGCCGCGGCGTTCGGCGGAAGAAACGGGACTTGTGCTGCAGGTAGACGTTGACGGCACCGTAGAAGAGATGCGGATCGCTGACGCTCTCTTCGTCGGTGCGCAGCGGCGTGTAGGTCGGCAGCAGCGCGACCTCGTGCCCCTTCTGCTGCAGCGCCGCGGCAAGGGTGTTGTCGTGAATGCAGCTGCCGCAGTACATGCCGCCAGCGCCGGCCGCGATGTAGGCGATCTTCATCGCCCCGACTCCGGCGTGGGGAAGAAACGAGCCAGGTGCTCTGGCGCCGGCGGTCGGCTGAGATAGGAGACCACGATGAGCGCCACGGCCGCGGCGACGAGCATGACCAGAACCGGCATCAGGCCGCTGCCGGCGACCGTGTAACCGGGTTCGTTCCAGCCGCGGACGAGAAAAGCCACCCAAAGGCCGATGGCCGTGAGCAGCGAGGCACCGGCACCGGCGCTCGTGCTGCGGCGCCAGAACAAGGCGGCCACGATCAACGGCGTGAGTGCGGCGAAGCCGCTGAAGGACCAGATCCCGAGACGGAAGATGCTTTGGTCGATCACGACAGAGAGCCCGAAGGTCGCCGCCAGCACGCAGACGACGCAAGCCCGTCCCACGAGGATTTCGAGCCGGTCGCTCATGCGATCGTGGAAGCCGTGGGCTTTCACGATGTCGTGAGTGAACATGTTCGACAGGGCGAGGGTCTGGGAGTCGAGCGACGACATCACGGCGGCCAGGACACCGGCGGCCAGGAGGCCGGCCAGCGCCCCGGGCGCGTAGCGCCCGATCATACGGATGAAGACCGTATTGGCTTCAGGCCCGACCAGCCCGGGGAAGTCCAGACTGGCCAAGACGCCGA
>JAPUJD010000322.1 GCA_027296385.1 Acidobacteriota bacterium
CCTGGCAGCGCCGCGGGCGAACTCCTCGTCGGCGAATCGGGCTTCGGCGGGGAAGATGGATTCGGTCAGCCACTCGAGCAGCTGACCTCCACCGTAGGCGTCGATCGAGTTGACCTGGGGAAAGTGCATGTGGGTGTCGACGAAACCCGGCAACAGGAAGGCATCGCCGTGATCGACGACCTCGACGGCGGCGCCGTCGACCTGCGGCCGGTCCGCGTGGTGCCCGCACCACTCGATCATGCCGTCGTCGTCGACCAGGATGGCGCCGTCCGGGATGTCGACCAGCGCTTCGGCCGCCTCCTGAACGGTGGGCTTGCCGGTGAGGTGGAAGACGTGGCCGCGGTGGAGTGTGCTCATGGGCGATCCGACTAGATCTGGAGCAGGTAGCCGATCACGCTGCCGACGTACCCGGTGAGGCCGACGATCAGGAAGAAAGAAGCCAGGTGGTATTTGGTGGTTCTCTCGTTGCGTCGGACGATGAGGTGAACGAGAGAGTCGCGGATCGTTTCCTTGCACCGGCGGGTACCCCAGCGCAGTTGCAGCGGACCCATCAGAATCAACACGGCCGAGACGAGAATGAAGGCGAGGCCGTAGGCGATGCTGACTCTGGAGAAGGTACTGGAGGCCGCGATCTTGGGGCCCGAGAACCCGGTGATCGTCAACGAGATCGTCATCAGGCCCAGAAGCAGCTGAGCACGGCTCTGCAGCACGTCGAACTGCTTGACCAGAACGTCGAAGACCTTGGAGTAGTTGTCGTCGCCGTGAATCTCGAGCAGATAGCCGAGCTCTTCCTCGGGCGTTTGTGCCCGGGCTCGACTCGGGCGGCGCCTCTTCTTGCGGTCCGACATTAGGCCACGCCCGCGCTGGCGTGCTCGCGCTCGGCGGCGAGCCGGCGATTCAAATCCTCGATTGCCATGAGGACTTCTTCGGGTGTTGCCGGGCCGCTGAGGTGGGGGCTCAGCCGTTGCTCCCCGACGCTGGCGATCGCGTCCTTGATGGCGTGAAAGACCGATATCGCCAGCATCAGGGGCGGCTCGCCGACGGCCTTCGAGCGATGGATGGTGGGCTCGTTGTTGCGCCCGGTCTCGAGCAGGCTGACGTTGAAGACTTGCGGCATGTCGCTGGCGACGGGGATCTTGTAGGTCGAAGGCGCGTGAGTCTGGAGCTCTCCCTTGGCGTTCCACCACAGCTCTTCGGTGGTGAGCCAACCCATGCCCTGAATGAAGCCGCCCTCGATCTGTCCCATGTCGATCGCCGGGTTCAACGATTCGCCGACGTCGTGCAGGATGTCGACCCGCGTGACCTTGTACTCGCCGGTCAAGACGTCGATCAGGACCTCGGAGACCGCGGCGCCGTAGGCGAAGTAGTAGAACGGCCGGCCGGTGAGCGTCGTGCGGTCGTAATGGATCTTGGGAGTTCGATAGAAGCCGGTGGCCGAGAGCGACACCCGGCCCATCCACGCGCGGTTGGCGAGCTCGGCGAAGGACAGCCGCTCCTCGCCGATGTGCACTGCGTCGTTGCTGAAGCGGACCTGATCGGGGGGCACATCGAACTGCTCGGCGGCGAACTGCGTCAGTCGACCCTTGAGCTCTCGCGCCGCGGCGAGGGCCGCCATGCCGTTGAGGTCGGAGCCCGAGGAGGCCGCGGTGGCGGAGGCGTTCGGTACCTTGGCGGTATCCGAGGCCGTGCAGCGGATCCGCCCGATGTCGATCTGGAGCTCTTCGGCGACCACCTGCGCCACCTTGGTGAACAAGCCCTGGCCCATCTCGGTGCCGCCGTGGTTGAGCTGAACCGTGCCGTCCGAGTAGATCAGGATGAGCGCCCCGGCCTGGTTGTAGTGGGTGGCCGTGAACGAGATCCCGAATTTCACCGGCGTCAGGGCAATGCCCTTCTTGAGCAGCTCGCTCGAGCCGTTGAACTCGGCGATCTCCAGCCGCCGTTGCCGGTAGTCCGAGCTCGTCTCGAGCTCGGGGATGATCTCCATGAGCCGGTTGTCTTCGACCTTCATCTGGTACGGCGTGATGTCGCGCTCGCCGATGCCGTAGAAGTTGCGCATCCGCACGTCGAGTGGATCGATCTCGAGTGACCGCGCGATCTCGTCGATCACCCACTCGATCGCCATCATTCCCTGCGGTCCGCCGAAACCGCGAAACGCGGTGTTGGATACCGTGTTGGTCTTGCAGCGATGGGAGGTGATCGAGACGTTCTCCAGAAAGTAGGCGTTGTCGGCGTGGAACATGGTCCGGTCGTTGACCGGGCCGGAGAGATCCGCCGACATGCCGCAGCGCGACGCGAACATGAAGTCGACGCCCCGGATCACGCCCTGCTCGTCGAAGCCGACGTCGTAGTCGACCCGGTAACCGTGACGCTTGCCGGTCATGATCATGTCGACGTCGCGATCAGGCCGGACCTTGACTGCGTTGCCCGTGCGGCTCGCGATCAGGGCCGCGATGCTGGCAAAGAGCGCCGGCTGGGTCTCCTTGCCGCCGAATCCGCCGCCCATGCGCCGGCATTCCACGATGACGTCCTTCGCCGTCTTGCCTAGCGCGTGGGCGACGACCACTTGGACCTCGCCGGGGTGTTGCGACGAGCTGTAGACCAGCATGTCGCCATCTTCCTTGGGCAGCGCGAAGGCAATGTGGCCCTCGAGATAGAACTGATCCTGGCCGCCGAAGCGCAACTGCCCCTGGAGGCGGTGCGGAGCACCCCGGATCGCTCGATCGGCGTCGCCGCGAGAGAGCTTCATGGTCGGGATCACGAAGGACTGCTTCTCGAGCGCCGTGTCGATGTCGAGAATGGGCTCCAGGTCTTCGTACTCGATGACGGCCAGACGGGCGGCCCGCCGTGCGTGCTCGACGCTCGTTGCCGCGACCGCGAAAACGGATTGTCCGACGTATTGGACCAGGCCGTCGGCGAAGATCGGGTCGTCCCTGAGGGGTCCGCCAATGTCGTTGCGTCCTGGAATATCCTCGGCGGTCATCACGTCGACGACGCCCGGCGCCTCCTTCACGGGACCGAGATCGATGGAGCGGATTCGGGCGTGGGCCCGCTCGCTCATGCCGATGGCGACGTGCAGGGTCCCGATGGGCTCGGGGATGTCGTCGGTGTACCGGGCTTCGCCGCTGACGTGAAGGTGGGCGCTCTCGTGGGGCAGAGAAGTCCCGATGCGGCCCTTGATCGTGATTTCAGACATTCCTACCTCCCGCCCTCGATGACGCGTGTTTCCCCTTGCCAACCCGAGGTCTCGAGGAACAGCTTCCTGAGCAGGTTCCGGGTGACCATCTGCCGGTACTCGGCACTCGCCCGCATGTCCTCGATCGGCGTGTAGTCGCGGTCCAGTGCGGCCATGCCCGCCGCCAGCGTCGACTCGTTCCACTCCCGGCCCTCCAGAGCCTGCTCACATTCGCTGGCGCGTTGCGGAATCGCAGCCATGCCGCCATAACAGATGCGGACGTCTCGGGCGCGGCCATCTTCCAGTCGGAAGCAATAGGCGGCGCACACCGCCGAGATGTCCTGGTCGAAACGCTTGGTGATCTTGTAGGTCCTGAAATGCCGATCCGAGGGCTCGAGCGGAACGCGCACTCGCTCCACGAACTCACCCGGCTCCAGGGCGGTCTTCTGGTAGGCGAGGTAGAACTCGTCCATGGGCAGCTCGCGGCTCTCCGGGCCCCGGCGCAGCACGAGCGACGCGCCGAGCGCGATCAGTCCGGGCATCGAGTCGCCGATGGGAGAGCCGTTGGCCACGTTGCCGCCGATCGTCGCCGCGTTGCGGATCGGCGGTGACGCGAACCGCCGGTACATCTCACCCATGTCCGGGAAGTGAGAGTCGATCAGGGCGTGAGCGTCGGTGATCGTGACCGCGGCGCCGATCTCGATATGGGTCTGGCTCGCCGCGAGAACCTTGAGCTCTGCGACGTCGCCCAGGTAGATGACGGTGTCGAGGTCCATGTGGTGCTTGGTGACCCAGAGGCCGATGTCCGTGCCGCCGGCCAGGATGTAGGCGTCTGGATAACGCTCGACGAGCTCGGCGAAGTCCGCGATGGTGGTTGGGGCGTAGTAGGTGCGCCGCCCGCCCGAGAGGTCGGGACCGGTGACGACGAGTGTGCCGCGCCGCTCGATGGAGCGCAGCCGCTCGACCATCTCGCGCTCGCCGGCCGATGGCTCATCGTCTCCCGAGGCCGAATAGGGGCTGTGGGTCCACCCGCCGTTTCCGTTGCCGCCATGGGGCGGCAGCCGGTACATCTCTTCGGCGGCCTCGATGATCGGACGGTACCCGGTGCAGCGGCACAGATTGCCGGCCAGGATGTCGTTGATCCGCGCCTTGCTGGGCTCGGGCTCGGACCTGTACATGGCAAAGAGGGACATGATGAAGCCCGGCGTACAGAAACCGCACTGCGAGCCGTGGAACTCGACCATCGCCTCCTGCACCGGGTGCAAAGCGCCGTCCGGGGCCCGCAGGCTTTCGACTGTGAAGAGCTCCTTGCCGTCGAGGGTCGGAACGAACTGGATGCAGGAGTTGATCGCCCGAAACCGCACCCGGTCCCCGTCGAGCTCACCGAGGACCACCGTGCAGGCCCCACAGTCTCCCTCTGCGCAGCCCTCCTTGGTGCCGGTGCGACGTAGCGTCTCGCGCAAGTAATTGAGCACCGTGGTGTTGGGATCGACGTCTCGAACCGTCCTGACCTCGCCGTCCAGAATGAACCGGACGCGATCGCTCGATGTCCCGGAAGTGGACTGTTGGGTAGCCGTCATGGTCCTGCTCTTCCTTCCCCGGCTGTTTCTTTCGGGCCAGTATAGCTGGCCTCGGCGGGATGCCCTCCAGGCTACGGCGACAACGGCCAGACCAGGGGCAGGACGAGAAGGGTCACGGCCAGGCAGATCAGGGTCAAAGGCAGCCCGACCTTGATGTAGTCGACGAAGCGGTAGCCGCCGGGCCCCATGATGAGCACGTTGGCGGGATGTGCCACCGGGCTCATGAAGCTCGCCGAGGCGGAGAGCGAGACGGTCATCATCAGGGCGTAGGGGGATATGCCGAGGTCGGCGGCGGTATGGATCGCCAGGGGTGCGATCAGAATGGCCACGGCAGCGGTGGGCATGACCTGAGCGGCCAAGGCGGTCAACAGGTAGAGACCCCCAACGACCGCGAGCGGCCCGAAGCCGCCGATCCAGCCGACCATGACCTCGGTCACGAGGTCGGCCGCGCCAGTCTGCTGAATCGCCAGGCCCAGGGGGAGCATGCCGGCGATCAGGAAGACGGCCCGCCACTCGATGTAGCGGTAGGCCTCGTTCATCGACAGACAACCGCTGAGGACCATCAGCGCCGCGCCGGCGACGGCGGCGATATAGATCGGCGCCCAACCGAGAATCACCGAGCCGACGACCCCCGCCATCAGCAGTGCGGCGAGGGGAGCCTTGTGGCTCAGAGGCGGCTCCTGGGCTTCCTCGGTCAGGACCAGGAAGTCGGGCTCGCTGCCCAGAAGCTTGAGCTTTTCGCGCGGGCCGTGCAGCAAGAGGGCGTCGCCGAACTTGAGCTGAAAGTAGCGCAGGTTCCGGAAGGTCGCACCCTCCCGCATCACCGCCATCACGTTGAAGCCGTATTTCTCGCGAAAGTGCAGTTGCGGCAGGGTCTTGCCGGCGGCGGCGGAGCGCGGAGCCAGCACCGTTTCCGCCAGGCAGATCTGCTCGGACTCCAGGTCGCTCAGCTCTATGGCCGTTTCCGTATGGACCAGCAGCTCGTGCAGCCCTTCGACCGTGCGCAGATCCTCTTGCCTGCCCTTGACCAGCAGGGTGTCCCCGGCCTGTAGCCGTTGGTTGGGTGGGGGGATCAGTTGCTTGTCACCGTCCCGGATGATGGCCATGACGCCGAGGCTGAAGACATCGCCGAGCCGGCTCTCGGCCAGAGTCTTGCCGACCAGCGGCGAGGCGCTCGGAACCGTCAGCGACATGAGCCGGTCCTCGAGCTCGTACTTCCCGAGGTTGGCGACTTCGCTGACCCTGAAGTGGGCGCTGTCGCGCAGCTTCTGCAGGCCCTCCTTGGTTCCGTGGGCCAGGAGCACGTCATCGGGAGCGAGCTCGGCGGTGGCGAGATGGGTCCTGAGCGGTTCGCCGTCACGCCAGAGGGCCACGATCAGAACGTTGAACCGGTGGCGCAAATCGATGTCGCGCAGGGTCCTGCCAAGGAAGCGAGAGCGCCGCCTCAGGACGACCTCGGCGAACTCGACATCCGTCGACAACAGCTCTTGCGGCGAGACCCTGATCGGCTCGAGCGACAGGTACTTTGGGACTCCGACCTCGCCGAGCGCGTCCTGCTGTCCCTGGACGACGATCTGGTCCCCGGGCTCGAAGCGGGTTGCCGGATCGGGCGCCAGGTCGAGGCGTCCGCCGCGCCGAATGCCCATGACGTTGAGGCCCAGCGCCGATCCGACGCGGCATTCGGCCAGGCTCTTGCCGGCCAGCGGTGAGCCCTCGGGCAGGTCGAGCACGAACAGGCGCTCCCGCAGGCTGTAGACCTGGTCCAGGTCCACCTCCTCCCCGGCCATCTCGCGCGCCGGGTTCCTCGATGGCAGGATCCGACGCCCGACGAGGACCATGTACGCGATGCCGGCCACGACGACGACGACGCCGACCGGGGTGAAGTCGAACATCTCGAACGGCTTCAGGCCGTTCTCCTCCATGGCGGCGCTGACGAGGATGTTGGGTGGCGTTCCGATCAGGGTCATCAGGCCGCCCAGGAGGGAGCTGAAGGCGAGCGGGATCAGAAGCTTCGACGGCGGGCGCCGGGTCTGGCGCGAGATGTCCATCACTACCGGGAGAAGTAGCGCGGCGACTCCGACGTTGTTCATGAAGGCCGACAGAAACGCGGCGGTCAGCATGATGACCAGGATGAGGCGAGCTTCGCTGTTGCCCGCGAGCCGCAGCACCTGGCGGCCGAGAATCCCCGCGACTCCGGTGCGCGCCAGGCCGCCGCTCAAGATGAACACGGCCCAGACCGTGATCACCGCGGGATTGCTGAAGCCGGATACCGCGTCGGTCGGGGAGATGAGGCCGGTGAGTGCCAGGCTGACCATGACCATCAAGGCGACGAGGTCGACCTGCACGAGCTCGGTGACGAACAGAAAGACCGCGACGACCAGAATGCCGAAGACGAGTCCGATCTCGAACGTCATCTCGAGCGTCCCTTCGCGCCGGGCAGGGCTTCGGAGTCGAGCAACTGTCCGTGACTGATCACGTGAAGCGGCGCTGCGTGGCTCCACAGGGCCTCGTAGACGGAGGCCGCGTCGAGTACGACCAGATGGGCCGGAGAGCCGGTCTTGATCTCGAAGCGCGAGATGTTCATGGCTCGCGCCGCATCGACGGTGATCATGTCGTAGATCGTCTCCATCTCCGCCGGTGTGGTCATCCAGAGCATGTGAACCGCCAGAAAGCCGACTTCCAGCATGTTGTTGCGGCCAAAGGGGTAGTAGGCGTCGGCGATATCGTCCTGCCCGAGCGCCACCAGGACGCCTGCCGAGATCAGCTCCTTGACGCGAGCGTGCAGGGGGCCCGTGTGAGGATCGGTGATCACCCCCATGCCGGCTTTGTCGAGCAGGGCGCAGATCTTCCTGAAGTAGGGCTCCGGGTACAGGCTCATGGCTCGCGCGTGGTGGGCCAGGCAGCGCCCGATCCAGCCTTCGTCGATCGCCTTGACTGCCAGCATCTCCAGGGTCCTCAAACCCGGGTCGCCGGCGTCGTCGAGCAGCATCGAGACGTCCGCGTCATAGGCTTTCGCGATGTCGAACATCTCGTCGATGTGACGTTGGGCATCGCGATCGGTGTACTCGATCCACGGGATCCCGCCGACCACGTCGGCGCCCAGGTCCATGGCTTGGCGAATCAGGTCGGCCGTGCCGGGCTCGCGCACGACGCCGTCTTGAGGGAACGCGACCACCTGCACGTCGACTGTGCCCTTGAACTCCTCGCGGGCCTTCAAGAGCGCCTTGACACCGATCAGCCGCGCCTTGGAGTCGACGTCGGCGAAGGCTCGGATGTGGGTATTGCCGAATCGCACCGCGAGGCGCAGCGCCCGGCGGACATTGGCCAGGATCCAGCGTTCGTCGTACGTCTCCTTCACCCGCGCGGCCGCTTCGATGGCCTTCATCGCGGCTCCCATCGTGCCGCCACGGTAGGCCTCGAGCGCCGTCGAGTCCTGCATCTCGAGGGTGTAGACCTTGTCCAGGTGGAGATGGGGGTTGACGAACGACTCGGTGACCAGCCTGCCTCCGGCCCGGACGACCCTGCGGCCGCGGTCGGTGATCTTCTTCGCGATCTTGCGGATGACACCCTTGGTGATGCCGATGTCGACGTTCGCCTGGCGGTGGCGCAGGCGAGCATTGCGGATGATCAGGTCGTAGGTCATCAGTCGAACCCAAAGGGGACAGGTACAAGACGGAGCCTTGAGACGGCTCGTTCAGCCGGCCTTGTGTATGGTAGGTGTCCCCCTTTCGCGAAGCACCGTTGGATACTGCCAGGGACTGCTAGGCTAGCAGTTGTTGATTCAAGCAAGTGAAACGCTGCTGCGCGGTTCGCCCTCGAGCGACGGCGTTGGAGGCTGACGATGGCCAACACGACTCCGGGCTTGGTTTGTGCCCACCACCACCTCTACTCGTCGCTGGCGCGGGGGATGCCGGCGCCGCCCGAGACGCCGACCGACTTCCAGGAGATCCTGGAGCAGATTTGGTGGCGCCTGGACGCGGCGCTCGACATGGAGATGATTCGTTGGTCGGCGATGCTCGGCGCTCTCGAAGCGCTCGAGGCCGGCACGACCGCAATTGTCGACCACCACGAGTCGCCCAACGCCATCGAGGGTTCGCTGTCGACGATCACCGAAGCCTGCACAGAAGTGGGTGTCCGCGTGGTCTGCGCCTACGGCGTGACCGATCGCCATGGGTCGGATGGCGCGCGCCGCGGCCTGGAGGAGAACGAGCGATTCTTGCGCGAGGGGGGCAAGGGGCTCGTCGGCATCCATGCTGCCTTCACCTG
>JAPUJD010000323.1 GCA_027296385.1 Acidobacteriota bacterium
GTCGTGATCGCGCGACGGTCCGGCACCGTGGACTATGTCGATTCCCAGCGGATTGTCGTTCGCGTCGAAGGCGAAAGCGGCGAGGTGTCCAAGGAAATGGGGGCGGACATCTCCAGCCTGACGAAATTCAAGCGGTCGAACCAGAACACCTGTATTACGCAGAAGCCCATCGTGCGGGTCGGCCAGAAAGTGCAGAAAGGGCAGGTCCTCGCCGACGGCCCGTGCACGGAGCTCGGCGAGCTCGCGCTGGGACGCAACGTCTTAGTCGCCTTCATGCCGTGGCGCGGCCACAACTTCGAAGATGCGATCCTGGTCTCCGAGCGATTGGTGAAGGACGACTACTATACGTCGATCCACATCGAAGAGTTCGAGATCGCGGCGCGCGACACGAAGCTCGGGCCCGAGGAGATCACCCGCGACATCCCCAATGTCTCGGAGGGCTTCCTCAATGATCTGGATGAGAGCGGCATGATCCGGATTGGCGCCTACGTCAAGCCCGGCGACATCCTCGTGGGCAAGGTCACGCCCAAGGGGGAGAGCCAGCTCACGCCGGAGGAAAAGCTCCTGCGCGCCATCTTCGGCGAAAAGGCCGGTGACGTGCGGGACGCGTCGCTGCTCTGCCCGCCCGGGATCGAGGGGATCATCGTCAGCGTCAAGGTTTTCTCGCGCAAAGGGATCGAGAAAGACGACCGGGCCAAGGCCATCGAAGCCGAAGAGCTCGACCTGATGGAGAAGAACCTGCAGGACGAGATCCGGATCCTGCACGACGAGGTGAAGAAGCGGGTCGGCTCGATGTTGCAAGGTCAGACCTTGCGCGCCGATCTCTTCGACGAGGTGGGCCGCGAGAAGCTGTGCGGGCAGGGCACGGAGCTCACCGCGGAGCTGCTGCAGGACATCTCCTACGAGGCCATGGTCCGCATAAAAATCGAGACCGACGACCCGCGGCTCGAGAACGACCTCCGGAGCTTGGAGGATCGAACGGACCGGCAGGTCGAAGTCATCCGGCAGCTCTTTGAGGAAAAGAAGGAGAAGATTCGCCGGGGCGATGAGTTGCCCCCCGGGGTCATCAAGCTCGTGAAAGTCTACGTGGCGATGAAACGGAAGTTGTCGGTCGGCGACAAGATGGCCGGCCGCCATGGCAACAAGGGGGTCATCGCGCGGATCCTCCCCGAGGAGGACATGCCGTACCTACCTGACGGCACTGCGGTCGAGGTCGTCCTCAATCCGTTGGGCGTGCCCTCGCGCATGAACGTGGGACAGATCCTCGAGACGCACCTCGGCTGGGCAGCGCATGCGCTTGGGCTCTACTTCGCCACCCCCGTCTTCGATGGCGCGACCGAGTCGGAGATCAAGAATTGGCTCGAGCAGGCCGGGTTGCCAAGGAGCGGCAAGACGCGGCTATACGACGGCGTGTCGGGGCAGGAGTTCGAGCAAGAGGTTACGGTCGGCTACATCTACATGCTCAAGCTGTCTCACCTCGTCGACGACAAGATTCACGCCCGCTCGATCGGGCCGTACTCGCTGATCACCCAGCAACCGCTGGGAGGCAAGGCGCAGTTTGGCGGACAGCGATTCGGTGAAATGGAGGTGTGGGCGCTCGAAGCCTATGGCGCGGCGCACATCCTGCAAGAGTTACTGACGGCCAAGTCGGACGATGTGACGGGGCGGGCGAAGATTTACGAGGCGATCGTCAAAGGTGATGCGTCGTTCACGCCAGGCGTGCCCGAGTCGTTCAACGTCTTGATTCGAGAGTTGCAGGCCCTCTGCTTGGACGTGGAGCTGCTGAAGACGAAGAAGAAGCCAGTGGACGTCTCCCCTGTGGCCGAACCGGTGTTGGAAGAAGCGTAAGCGAAGGACTGAGGACTGACGTATGAGACCCAGCTTTACGGATCGGGGCTCGTTGACGGCCGATTTTGATGCCATTCGGATCAGTCTGGCCTCGCCGCAGAAGATCCTTTCCTGGTCCCACGGCGAGGTGACCAAGCCCGAGACCATCAACTACCGCACGTTCAAACCCGAGCGGGACGGGTTGTTCTGCGCCAAGATCTTCGGTCCGGTCACCGACTGGGAATGCCTGTGCGGGAAGTTCAAGCGGATGAAGCACCGGGGGGTGATTTGCGACAAGTGTGGGGTCGAGGTCACGCAGGCGAAGGTGCGACGTGAGCGCATGGGGCACATCAAACTCGCCACCCCGGTGAGCCACGTTTGGTTCTTCAAGGGACTCCCGAGCCGGATCGGTCACTTGCTGGATATCTCGCTCCGCGACCTCGAGCGCATCCTCTATTTTGAGGCCTACGTCGTCATCGATCCGGGAGACACCGACTTCAAACTGAACCAGTTGCTGACCGAAGAGCAGTACCGGAAGGGGCGCGAGGACTACGGCAACAAGTTCCGGGCCCAGATGGGCGCCGAAGCGATCAAAGAGCTACTCAAGCGGGTGAATATCGAGAAACTGGCCGTGGAGCTGCGCGAGAAGATGCGGACCGACGCGTCGGTTCAGAAAAAGCTGAAACACGCCAAGCGGCTCAAAGTGGTCGACTCGTTCCGCAAGTCGACCAACCGTCCGGAGTGGATGATCCTCGATATCACCCCGGTCATTCCCCCCGAGCTGCGCCCGCTCGTGCCGCTGGATGGCGGACGCTTCGCAACGTCCGACCTCAATGATCTGTACCGGCGTGTCATCAACCGGAACAACCGGCTCAAGAAGCTCATCGAGCTAAAGGCCCCGGACGTGATCATTCGCAACGAGAAGCGAATGCTGCAGGAAGCGGTCGATGCGCTCTTCGACAACGGGCGGCGGGGTCGCGTCCTGCGAGGGGCCAACAACCGACCGCTCAAGTCCTTGTCCGACACGCTCAAAGGAAAGCAGGGGCGGTTTCGCCAGAACCTGCTCGGCAAGCGTGTCGACTACTCCGGGCGCTCGGTCATCGTGGTGGGGCCGGAGCTGAAGCTCCACCAGTGCGGGCTGCCGAAGAAGATGGCGCTCGAGCTGTTCAAGCCGTTCATCTACAACAAGCTCGAAGCCCGCGGCCTGGTCGCGACCATCAAGCAGGCCAAAGAGATGGTGGAACAGCAGCAGCCCGAAGTCTGGGATGTGCTCGAGGAGGTCGTCAGCCAACATCCCGTCTTGCTGAACCGCGCCCCGACCCTGCACCGCCTCGGGATTCAGGCGTTCGAGCCGGTGCTGGTGGAGGGCAAGGCGATCCGGATCCATCCCCTCGTCTGCACGGCGTTCAACGCGGACTTCGATGGTGACCAGATGGCGGTCCACGTGCCGCTGGGGCCCGAAGCCCAGATCGAGGCCTCGGTCCTGATGATGTCGTCGAACAACATCCTGTCGCCGGCCAACGGCGCGCCGATCGCGGTGCCCTCGCAGGACATCGTGCTCGGGTTGTACTACCTGACGAAGGCAAAGCCGGGGGCGAAGGGCGAGGGCCGGGTGTTTGGCACGGCCGACGCGGTCGTGTTGGCGCTCGAGGCCGGTGAGGTGGAAACGCTGACGCCGATCCGCTTTCGGCTCAGTGGTGAGCTGCTAGATCTGACGGCGTCGCGCGACGATCAGGACGTCCTGCACACGGAAGTGCAAGAGGTCACCGGCAAGATCATCACGACGACGGTAGGGCGCGTGGTGTTCAATAGCTCGATGCCCGACGGCCTGCCGTTTATCAACGGGCTGCTGAAGAAGAAGGGCCTCCAGCAGTTCGTGCAATACTGCTACCTCCGCTACGAGCGTGAGAAGACCGTGGAGGTGCTCGACCGGCTGAAGAATCTCGGCTTCTTGTACGCGACACTGTCTGGCCTGTCGATCGGGATTGATGATCTGATTATTCCGCGCGAGAAGAACTCACTGGTCGAGCAGGCTCGCAACGACGTCATCAAGGTCGAGCAGCAGTACCTCGAAGGGGCCATCACGAA
Organism: Acidobacteriota bacterium; assembly: GCA_027296385.1. Classification (GTDB taxonomy): domain Bacteria; phylum Acidobacteriota; class Thermoanaerobaculia; order Multivoradales; family JAHEKO01; genus CALZKB01. Next base: position 3,916 of record JAPUJD010000323.1, read on the forward strand.
CGGCGAACGCTACAACAAGGTCATCGCGATCTGGTCTGACGTGACGGAAAAGATCGCGGACGCGATGTTTAAGGAAATGGAGGAGCTGGAGCATTCCGGGCGCAGCTTCAACCCCGTCTACATCATGGCGGACTCGGGTGCCCGGGGCAGCAAGCAGCAGATTCGGCAACTGGCCGGCATGCGTGGCCTCATGGCGAAGCCCTCGGGCGAGATCATCGAAACCCCGATCACGTCGAACTTCCGCGAGGGGCTGACGGTGCTGCAGTACTTCATCTCGACACACGGGGCGCGCAAGGGCCTGGCGGACACCGCGCTCAAGACGGCCGATTCCGGCTACCTCACGCGGCGGCTCGTGGATGTCGCGCAAGACGTGATCATCTCGGAGATCGACTGCACCAC